>JBEKVP010000247.1:0-4503 GCA_049513935.1 Steroidobacteraceae bacterium | reverse complement strand
GCGCGGAGCGGGCCGGCGTGGGTTGGCCGCCGCCGGCCGACCAGGACGATGCAGCCTTGGAGGCGCTGCTGTATCCGCGCCCAAAGCCCGGTGTTGAAGTGCATCCGACGCCCGATTTTGAGTGGATCGAGCGGGAACTGAGGCGCAAGCACGTGACGCGCCGGCAGTTGTGGCGCGAGTACCTGGCGCGATATCCGGATGGGCTCAAGTACACCGCCTTTTGCGTGAAGTTCCAGCAATGGCGCCGGCGCCGCGGCGTGACGATGAGCCTGACCCACCTGCCCGGCGACCGACTTTTTGTCGATTACGCGGGTGATCCGGCCTTCTATACCGATCCAACCACGGGGATGGTGCAGAAGGCCTGGATTTTTGTCGCCGTGTGGCCCTACAGCGGCCTGTTCTACGCCGAGGCGACGCGCACGCAGACCTCCGCCGACTGGCTCGGTGCGCATGTGCGGGCGCTGGAAGCCTTTGGCGTGGCGCCGAAGGCCATCGTGCCGGACAACTGTAAGACTGCGGTGAAGAAGGCGCTGCGCTACAACCCCGAGTTCAACCGCTCGTACAGCGATTTTGCGCAAGCCTACTCGCTCGCTGTACTTCCGGCACGGGTGAGGCGGCCACGGGACAAGGCTGCCGTCGAGCAGGGAGTGCTCATGGCGGAACGCGCCGTGATCGGCGGACTGCGCAATGCGCAGTTCTTCAGCTTGGCCGAACTCAATGCCGCGATCGCCAAGATCGTTACCGACACCAACACCACACCGTTCCAAAAGCGCGAGGGATGCCGACAAAGCATCTTCGACACCGAGGAGCGACCGTTGGCGCAGGCGCTGCCCGCGCGCCGCTACGAATACACCGAGTGGAAGATCGGCGCCAAAGTCCATCAGGACCATCATATCGAAGTCGGCCGCGCCTACTACTCGGTGCATTACAGCCACATCGGTGAGCGCGTCGATGCCTGTTTGTCGGGCGGCACGATGAAAATCTTCCTCAAGGGCGCGCTCCTCGCCACGCATCCGCGAGCCACTCACCGCTATCAACGGCGAACGATCGAGGCCCACCGGCCGCCGGAACATCAAGCCTATCGGGCACTCGGAATCGATGCGCTCTTGGAGCGGACGCTGCGGGTCGGCCCGGCCACCCACGAAGTCTTGCAGCGCCAGCTGACGCACAAGCGTCATCCCGGCGAGATCATCCGCGAAGCGCTCGGCATCTTGCGTCTCGCCCAGGACTTTGATCCTGAGCGTCTGGAGCAAACGTGCGCCGAGGCGCTTGAGCTCGGCCTGTTTAGCTACGGCGCGATCCACGACCTGATCAAGCGTCCCAGCACCACCCCTGTCCAGTCGACGGCCCCCTCACGGCTCGGTGTCCATCCGAACGTGCGGGGTGCCGAGTATTACCAGTAAATCACCACAACCGAAGGAGACCCAAGCAATGATCGAACCTATTATCCAACTACTGCGCACTTTGAAACTGCATGGCATGGCCGACGCGCTCGCGCGCCAGCTCACCGATCCGGATATCGGTGCGCTGCGCTTCGAGGAACGCTTGAGCCTGCTGCTCGAGCACGAGGCGGCCGAGCGCGACAACTATCGCATCGCCAATCGCTTGCGGGTGGCGACGTTGCCGCAACCGGCAACCCTCGAGGACTTTGATACGCGCCTGCCGCGCAATATCGATCCGGCGATGTTGAGCACGGTGCGCGATCTTGGCTGGATCGGCCGGCACCTCAACGTTTTAATCACCGGTCCGACCGGCATCGGCAAATCCTTTATCGGTGCCGCGCTCGCCCACGCCGCCTGCCGTGCGAACTTCCACGTACGCTGCTTCCGCATGCCGCGCCTGATCGATGAACTCGGCCGTGCCCACGCCTTCCAGCGCCGCTCGACCTTCTTGCGCTCCCTCGCCAAGGCAGACCTCTTGCTCCTCGATGACTTCGCCCTCGGTCCGCTCGCCGATCAAAGCAAACGAGATCTGTTGGAAATCCTCGACGATCGGTACGAGAAATCCGCCACCATCATCACCAGCCAGCTTGAGGTCAAGCAATGGCATGCCTATCTGGATGATCCGACTTTGGCAGACGCCATCTTGGACCGTGTCGTGCATAACGCCTATCAGCTCGATCTCTCCGGTGAGTCGATCCGTAAGCTCAAGTCCTTGCGGGCGAAAAACGGCAAAAACGGGGGTATCCAACCCAAGGGCTCGACCTCGATCGCCGCTCCTGCAGCTTTATAGCCGGTCGGAATTTTGATCACTATCCGAAAAACCACTCATTGACGAATGAACGTCATTGATAGAAAGTCCACCACGTCCTGCTTCACGAGCAGTGGACCGACATGGCGCGAAACCATGGACCGGCTTGCCGTGAATCGATGGCCTTCCTTGCGCGAAATACGCACGCGAGTGCTTCGAGGAGGAGCGGCCACGGCTGCTCACGTTGCCGGATAATCCGTTCCCGAGTGAGGAGCGCATCGTGGTGAGGGTGCATAAAACACCCTATGCCCGCTTCGACTGGAATGACTACTCGGTCCCGCACACGCACGTGCGCCGCACGCTCGAGGTCCGTGCCACCCCCGATACTGTGCGTATCCTCGATGCTGGTGCCGTCATCGCCACTCATCCGCGCAGCTACGATCGCGACGAGCAGGTCGAGGATCCACCGCATATTAAGGACTTGGCCGACCAGAAGCGCGCCGCGCGGCGACACCGGGCCATGGATCGGCTGCACCACGCGGCGCCGAGCGGCGCGAAGTTCTTCGCCGCCGCGGCACAGCGTGGGGTCCATCTGGGCGCGCTCACACGCGGCCTGACCGATCTGCTCGATACCCATGGCGCCGCGGCTCTCGAGGCGGCGTTGACCGCCGCGCTCGCCGAGGACTCTGTGCACCTCCCCGCCGTGCGCCACTTCGTCGATCAGCATCGTGCTCTGCGCGGCGCACGCCCGCCGATCCCGGTGCATCTGCCCGATGATCCGCGCGTGCGCGAACTCAACGTGCGCCCGCACAACCTCACCGACTACGAACAACTCACCCGCAAGGACTCCCATGAACGCCTCCCTGAAGCCCTCGGCCAATCCGACCGAGACGATCCCCCCGCTTGAAGTGCTGCGGGCGCGCCTCAAGCGCCTGAACCTCTACGGTTTACTGGCGCAGGTCGAGCAAATCCGCAATGAACCCTGGCTCCAGCGCGTGCTCGAGATCGAGGAGAGCGAACGGCAAAGTCGCAGTCTCAAGCGCCGGTTCAGCAACGCACGGCTCCTCAAGTTCAAATCCATTGCGGACTTCGATTACGCCTGGCCCAAAAAGATCGATCGCGAGCTCCTCGAAGAACTCCTCACCTTAGACTTCCTCGACCAGGCCGCCAACGTCATCCTCGTCGGCCCGAACGGCGTCGGTAAGACCATGATCGCGAAGAACCTGCTGCATCAGGCGATCCTCAAGGGCTATAGCGCTCGCTTCGTCGTCGCCTCCGATATGCTGCATGATCTGGCCGCTCAGGACAGCTCCCTACAGCTCGCGCGGCGGCTGCGCCGCTATACCAGCGTGCCGCTCTTGTGCATCGACGAGGTCGGCTATCTATCCTACGACGCTCGGTACGCGGACCTGCTGTTCGAAGTCATCACCCGCCGCTATCAGCAGCGGGCCACCGTCTTGACCACGAACAAGAGCTTTGGCGAATGGAACCAGGTCTTCCCCAACGCCGCCTGCGTCGTCACCCTCGTTGATCGCCTCGTGCATCGCTCCGAGATCCTCGCCATCGACGGCGACAGCTATCGCCTCAAAGAGGCTCAAGAGCAGGCCGCGGCCAAAGCGGCGCTGCGCGCCGCGCGAAAACCGAAACAAGCACGGTAGCCCCCATGAAACCAAACGATATGCCACTGATATGTCTGCCCCTGGGGCTCTGCGATGCCGATGTCGGCACGCTTCTTGAGTTCCTGTATGACCTCACCGAAGCACTCGAGCGTCATTACACCGCCGAACTCATACGTCGCAATTATCCACGACGGGACAACTCGACTGAGGACAGTCCCGACACCCATCCCACCGATCCGCCGTTCTGACAGCTCTGTGGTCGGCGCGAAAACGTGGCCTTGCCCCGAAACCGCCTCGCACCGCCAAAATAACGCGGGTCTACGCCGCCGCTAACACCTATCACCAGATGTCGCGCAGGCCGCACTGGACGCCGTGGCAAACAAGCGCCGAAAGGCATCCTCGACCGTAAAGATGTCACCCGCCAAGCTCGTGCAGTCCTTTGCTCTGACAGCAGAGCGTTACACCTCGGTGGTAAAAAACTTAGGCAAACACGTGACCAAGAGCGAGCACTCCACGGAGGAGCGCGAGCTGATGCGGGAAATGCTTGGCGGTCACGGGACGGTTTTCTGTCGAGATGGACGCGTAGGGGCGCGCTTCGAATCTGTCGGGTGGCCAATTTATTATAAATTACTTATAAATCAATGAGTTAGAATTGGTAGCGAGCGGAGGATTTGATCTTTGTATCACTCATCCG
>JBEKVP010000246.1:0-4547 GCA_049513935.1 Steroidobacteraceae bacterium | reverse complement strand
GAGCAGGCGGCCCGCGATCGCCTCATGCGCGATCCAGTTCTGATTGAGCGGCTCCTGGGCTCGCTTGCTCTGGATGAAGGGCATGGCCTCGGCGGCCCGCCCGCGGCACAGAAGCACCGAGATCAGGGTGTCGACCGTGGTCCCATCGCGCGGCTGCAGCGTGGCCGCCTCCAGCGCCTCGGCCTCCGCCTCCTTGAGGCGCCCCACCTCGAGCAGCAGCTGAGCCAGTCGCGAGCGAAACTGCGGCAACGGGCCGTGAGTCTTGAGCAGATCGCGAAGCTTCGCCTCCGCCTGATCGTGACGGCCCGCGCGCATCAGAATATTGGTGAGCAAGCTCTGCAGCGCGAGATCGTCGGGCGCCGCACGAAGAGCCTGCTCGATGCCGCGCGTGAAGAACGGATCGGCGCGCATGAATCGCAAGCGCGCGAGATTGAGCTGCGCCTCGACGTGGCGCGGACGCTCCTCGATCGCCGCGGCGAATTCCTGCTCGGCCTCGTCGACCCGATACAGGAGGGTGAGCGCACGGCCGCGCGAGAAGCGCAGCTCGAAACGCGGCACGCCGAAGGCCTCCGCACGATCCAAGGCAGCGAGAGCCTCCTCGGCCCGTTCCATCTGCACGAGAAGCGCTCCGAGATTGTGGTGCGCGAGACCGTAGTTGGGCGTGAGCGCGAGGGATTGGCGGTAAGCCGATTCAGCCTCGAGCAGCCGCTGTTGATTGGTCAAGATGTACCCGAGGAGCGACCGGGCTTCGGCGTCGTGCGGCAGCTGCTGCACGAGGTGCCGGACCTCGGCCTCCGCTTCGGCGCTCCGGCCGAGATCCTCGAGCGTGAGCGCAAGCTGATGACGCGCCTTCGGCGCATCGGGAAACTGAGCGAGCACCGTCCGATACTCGGTCTCAGCCTCCTGCAAACGTCCCAGCCTGCGCAGGAAGTTGCCGAAGTTGACGCGAAACTGATGGTTGGCGGGCTGCAGGGCGAGACTGCGGCGCAGCAGCTGCTCGGCATCGGCCGCCGCGCCGAGACGCCCCCGCGCGAGCCCGAGCATGTGGATCGCCGCCGGGTGGTTCGGAGCGGCGGAAAGCACCGACATACAGGCGGCCGCGGCCTGATCCAGCTTGCCCTGCTGCAACAGCTCGCTGGCCTGGGCCAGGACTCTCTCGACACTGGGAGGCGATCCGATCACGCTTGAAGACCCCCGCGGCCTGTCAGCGGCCGGTCGAGGGAGATCTTACCAGCTGGCGCGGCGCTGGCCCGGTTGGGCCGCCGATGCCGGTTCTGCTAGGCTTGACACATGGGACGAGCACCCTTGCGCTGCATCTTACTGGGTCTGTGGCTCAGCTTGAGCGCGCTCGGCGCAGAGACTCCCGCGCCATCGCCCGTGCTGGTCGAGCTGTTCACCTCGGAAGGCTGTTCCTCCTGCCCCCCGGCCGACGAGTTTCTGCGTCAGCTCGATGCCCAGCAACCGATCCGTGGCGCGCATCTCATCGTGCTGAGCGAGCACGTGGACTACTGGGATGGACAGGGATGGAAGGACCCGTATTCGTCCCGCGAGCTCACCGCCCGGCAGAGCGACTACGAGCGGGTTCTGAAGGTACGCGAGGCCTTCACGCCGCAGTTCATCGTCGATGGAACGAGCGACATGCGCCTCAGTGAGCGGGCAAAGATCGCTCCGCTGCTGATGGCCGCGGCATCGAGTCCCAAGGTGACGATGAGCATCGACTCGCTGCGGGTTGAGCCAGGGAGCCCGCGAAGGGTGAAGGGCACGATCAGCATCGACGGTACCACCGTGCGGCGCTCGAGCGAGATCTACGTCGCGCTCGCGCTCGACCACGCGGATTCGAGCGTGCTGCGCGGCGAGAACCGCGGGCAGCGTCTCAGCCACGTCGCGGTGTTGCGCGAACTGGTGAAGCTCGGCGCCATCGATCCGGGTGTGCTCAACCACCGGGATTTCGACATCGCGCTGCGCTCCGACGAGCCCGCCGAGGAGCTGCGCGTCGTGTCGTTTCTGCAGGACCCCGGACTCAGCTCGGTGCGGGGCGCGGCAGAGTCACGGACGAGCATTGCTAACTGACAGGTCGACTGCGCGAACGTTGAGACCGGCGGGCGGCTCGAAGTGGGCGTGACCAGCCCGACGGTCGGGGGCGGTCAGCTGGCCCACATGCGCTGCAGGTTCGAGAGGACATATTCGAGCTGCGTGCGGTTGCGCCAATCCATCTTGAGGCCCTCGAGTGCCCGCACCTCGTTCAAGGCGTAGAGCAGATCGCGTTTCAGCGAATCGGCGATCTGACTCTCGATGAAGGTGATGACCACGAGACGCTCGCCGGCCGTGACGGGCGCCACCTGATGGATTTGCGTCGAGGCGTAGAAAACGGCATGTCCGGCCGGTCCCTTGATGCGCACCGCCTCGCCACCGATGTAGATCGCGAGCTCCCCGCCCTCATAAGTCGCAGGGTCCGACACGAACATCGTGCACGAGACATCGCATCGCATCGGCTGCGGCCCGGCAGGCAGGAATGCCGTATCGACATGAGGTCCATAGGTCATGCCTGCCTCGTAGCGACAGAGCGTCGGCAGAGCGACCCGCTGAGGAAAGACGAAGTTTCGGGCTTGCTCGCTGCGCTGCAAGGCCGCGAGCGCGATCTGCGAGGCCTGCTGGGCGAACGGATCGTTCGCGTCCGCGATGGTGTTGTTCTTCACCGTGTTGTGTGGATTGGTGAGCCGCCCGTCGACGAACTTCGCCTGCCGCGCGATCGCGCGCAGCGACTCGAGATCCGAAGTGTTGAGAAAATTCGGGATGTGCAGGAACAAGGACCCCTCCCCATGGCTCGCGCCCAGGTCGAATTATAGACGAGACTCACTCCGCCCAGCGCTGGCGCGGACCGCCGAACCCGTCGATCGCGGTGAGCATTCGCGTCACGAGCCGCCGCTCGACGCTCGAGAGCTCGGGGCGCCAGACGTCGAAGATGAGCACCACGCGGGAGCGCTCGCTGCGGTTCCAGGCCTCGTGCTCGATGCTGTCGTCGAACAGCAGCACCTCGCCCTCGCGCCAAGCGCGAGTCTCGTTGCCCACGCGCAGCGCACAGCCGGGCGGCACGATGAGCGGCAGGTGTCCGATGAGGCGCGCGTTGGTGAAGCCATGATGTGGCGGGATACGCGCGCCGGGCCGCAGCAGCGAGAACAGCACCGAAGGTGTCCGACCGTCGATCCGGCACAGGGGTAGCTCGCTGACGGCCGCCATCGTGCGCGGGCACAGTGGCGCGTTCTCCTCGACCGGGGCGCCGTCCTTGATCAGAAAAAAGGCGCCCCAGCTCGGATTGTCGAGTAGTCCCCGCATGTCGAACGTCGGACGATCGCGATCGCGCTGCACGTAGGGCACGAAGCGCTTGTCCTCTTCGAGCAGCCGCGCGGCCTCGGCGCATATCGGCTCGAAAGCCTGCTCGAGGATGGCCGTCCATGCGAATGCCTCGCGGTCATAGAACTGGATCTGAGGCAGCTCCGGGTAATAGAAGTACTTGGGCTGCTGCAGAAAGATCTGACGTCGGCCGAGGAGCAGGTCGATGGCGTGGGCGAAGCGCTCGGTGCCCGAGCCGCCCACGCCCTCGCCTTCGAGCGCGGCGAGCAGATGCGCTTCGTAGTCGCGGGTGAAGGCCTGCGAAGCCGCCTCGATGCGGCGCAGCTCCGCCTGCCACTCGGGAGGCGGGGGGCTGCTCGCTGCGAGCTTGAGCGCCGCGGCATAGAACGCGTGGGCGGCGCGGCGGTCGCCCGACCGAGCGAACGCGTCGCCTTTCGCGATCAGCGCGGGCAGAAAGCGCGCATTCGAGCGCAGGGCCTGATCGAGCGCCGCGCTCTCCTCGGCCCAGGCGCCTCGTGCCCGGTGCGCCTGAGACATGCCGAACCACACCGTTTCGTCCGCCCGACCGGTCTGGATCGTCTGTTCGAAAAGCGCACGCGCCGCTTCGGGGTCGCCGCGTCGGAGCGCGGCGAAAGCGGCAGCCGTTGTCCCAGAGCCCGTGGTCACCGCCATGCGGGGCAGCTTAGTGGAGGCGCTCCGCAAATGACAGCGCCGCGAGGGCCCGCTAAGATGGTTGTTTTCAGCGGAGAAACGGCATGGGTTATGGTAAAACTTCGCACGGGTGCCTCCTCATGGCGTTAGCCCTGGGTCCCTGTTACGCGCAGTCACCCGCTCCCTCGAGTGCGCCGGCAGCGGCTGCCACCTCGAGCAGCGCCTCGACACCGCAATCGACGACGTCCTCCGCGGCACCTGCCAGCACCAGCGCAGCAAGTTCCTCGGCGTCGAGCACGGACAGCACGCCCACGGGGCCGTCGCCGGATCTCATCAAGAAGGCGCGCAACGAAGGATTCAAGCCCGAGGTGCAGAAGAACGGCGAGACCATCTATTGCTACAAAGATGCCTCGCTTGGCACGCGGTTCGAGACCAAGAAGTGTGTGAATGCGGACCAACTGAAGGCAGAGATCCAAAGACGGCAGGATCAGAAAGACAGCCTGGGCCGGCTGCGCACCTGTACCGGCGCGGGCTGCGGGGCGAAC
>JBEKVP010000245.1:0-4578 GCA_049513935.1 Steroidobacteraceae bacterium | reverse complement strand
CGCGCGATCTCGCAGAGCTCATCGAGGATTTGCGCGAGGCGAGCGAGCGCGGTCTCTTCAACGGCGACGCGCTGGTCATGCTGGAGGGCGTGCTGGCGGTGGCCGACATGCAGGTGCGCGACATCAGGGTGCCGCGCTCGCAGATGGTGTTCGTCGAGCGCGACGAATCGCCGGAGAAGCTCGTTCAGTTGGTGGTCGAATCGGGCCACTCGCGCTTCCCGGTCATAGGCGAGGATCGCGATCAGATTCTCGGCATCCTGCTCGCCAAGGACTTGCTGAGGTTGCAGATCGAGGGCGGCGAACATTTCGAGATCCGCGAATACATGCGGCCGGTGGTGTTCGTGCCGGAAAGCAAGCGCCTCAACGTGCTGCTCAAGGAGTTTCGCCTGAGCCACAACCATCTGGCGATGGTCGTCGATGAGTATGGCGGCGTCTGCGGCCTTGTGACGATCGAGGATGTGATCGAGCAGATCGTGGGCGAGATCGACGATGAGCACGACGTCGAGGACGACCAGACGATCCGCCGCGAGAGCGACCGGGAATTCTCGGTGCGTGCGCTCACGCCCATCGCGGAATTCAACGAATATTTCGGCACGGCGTTCTCCGACGAGGAGTACGACACGATCGGCGGACTCTTGATGCAGGAATTCGGGCGTCTGCCCCGGCGCGGGGAGACCATCCAGATCGGCGAGCTCGAGTTTCGGATCCTGCGTGCCGACCGGCGCCGCATCGATTTGCTGCGGGTCATAACCCCTAGCGCCATTCAGCGGCCCGCGGGCGGCAAATCTGATCGATAGGGCGGCCCGCGTAGGGCGGCCGGCGTAGCGCGGCGCGCTGCGCGCGTCAGTGCCGCGCCAGGATTGCCCGCCAATTCAAGATCGCGTTCCACAAGAGCCGCTGGTCGCCCCGGTTCATGTCGCGATGCAGAGGATTGAAATTGAACGCGACCACCCGGCCCTTGCCGACCGGCATGTCGAAGATCGCGGGATGGCCGACGAGATTCTCCCCGCCCCATGCTTGACCGCTGACGACGAGCGGATCGCCCTCGCGATCGTCCCCGCGGTCGCCCCATTCCATCACCACGCCGCTCGCATCGAACGGCCCGTCCAGACACGTGGTGCAGTAGGCCATCCGCAACCAGCGTCGCGGCACGGCATAGACCGCGTAGTTCTGGCGGAACACGTGCGTACGGGTGGGGTAACCGTAGCCGATGGGATGCTCGGGCTGAACGAGCGTCACGCGCAAATGGCTCCCCGGCGTGCGCGTCTCGGTGAACTGGGACGCGGCCGCGGCAGCCGCGCCGCCGCCGGAGGAGCTGCGCGGGACGCCGCCCGATTCGCGGCGCACGCCGCGCACCAGCCCGCCTTCGAGCGCCAGCATCGAGGCATTGCCGAGCGTAATGAATAGACCGCCATCCTCGATGAAGCGCTGGATTTCGGCGAGGCCCGCGTAGCCGATTCCCCCGGTGATATCGTCCGACTCGGCGGGCGCGCCGTGGCTCGGGGTGGCGGCGGTCTTCTTGTAGGGCATCGGACCCCACGCCTTCGGCAAGCCCTCGATCTGCTCGGCGAGCTCGAGATCGACGTGCCCGTAGAGAAGCACATCGCACTGGCTGCGCGGCTTGCCGGCGCGGATGTCCTCGTCGCGCATGTACAGGTAGGGAACGTGGCGCTGGTCGAGCGAATAGCGCTCCCACCCGATGGTATCGGTATCGGCCCACGGCACCCAGATGCAGAGCCGCGGCACCGGTGCCGCGTGCGTCGCGGCTTGCGGCGGTGAGACCACGCTTCGAAAGTCGAGGCCGAGCCGCGCGGCGGTGTCCTTGAGCGCCGCTGCGAGTCCGGGCTGTGCCCTGACGATCCAAGAGCCCCTCGGATACTCCGTGCCGGCCGCCGCGAAGGGTTGCTCGGCGATTTCGAGCTTGAAGCGCGACAGGCGAAAGCGCGCCTCCAGCAGACCTTCCTGCCCGGTGTCCTCTAGCACGAAGTCCGCTCCGTCGCCCGAGACCGTTCCTTGCGGGCGCGGCGGCTCGGTCAAGGGCGTGAGCGCGGCCTCGCGCACCCGCGGATCTGCGGTCGCGACCGCGCTGAGATGGTAGTTTGCCGGCAATTCCCACGAGATGTCGTCGTAGGGCTCGCCGGCGTCCTTTGGGTAGAACTTGGCCGTCAACAGATCCACCGCATAATTTCGGTAGGGCTGATCGAGGCGCACGACGTAGGTGCCCGCGGGGAACGTGCCGTCCGTGAGCGTGAGATCGCTTACGGCCCGATGCACTTCGATCCCCTGTGCGAGGAGCCGCGCCACGAGCTGTGCAACGCGCGTGGGGTCACCTTGATCGCTCGGAATCAAAAAAGCGAACGGCGCCTCGTCGAGCCCCTTGCGCCAGGAGTTGAAACCCTGCCGATAGAAATTGCGCAGCAGCGTCTTCGATTGCTGCGCGCTGAGATCGAGCGCCGCGAGCGCGGCGGTCTCCATGTAGTTCACGTTGTCGCGCGCCGACCAGCGGAACGATCCGCTCGGCGGCGGCTCCTGGCGGTACCAGTCGCGGCTCACCTCATCCTCGTACGATTGCTGCACCAGGGTCTCGGCGGTGCCGTTGCCGAAGGTCTCGTACCCGCGTCCCAGGGAGTTGTGATTGAGCGCAATCGAGTCGGTATACAAATGCGCGAAGTCGTCGCCGAAGTTCCACGTCCACACCCCCGGCATGCCGAAGCCGGTGAGCGTCGTCACCTCGTGAAAGCTCATCTCCATGCGCTCGTCGTAGGCCACGGGGTCGACGTTCTCGTTGATGGGCCCGGTACCGTTCCAGGTCACGAGAAGCGCCACGCTCTCGTGCAAGTCGTGAATGATCGTCGGGTGCCAATCGAAGAACATGCGCTGCAGCGCCTTGGTGGTCTCATGGGTCAATTGCGTGGCGTCGCGGTTGATGTCGACGAACGTGTAATTGGACCAATAAGGCGGCGCTTGCCGCGGCAGCGTAGCTCGGTCGGTCTTGCCCTTCAGGAACCGATAGAACCACTCCACCTGCCGGTCTCGCCCGTCCGGATTCGATACCGGATTGATGAGCACGACCAGGTTCTCGCGGATGCGCCGGATCATGGGCTGCTCGGAGACCGCGAGCCGGTAGGCGAGCTCGAGCATCGTCTCGGTGGAGCCGGTCTCATCGGAATGGAGGGCTGCATTGAAGTAATAGATGGGCCGCGCCTCGTCCACGAGGCGCTTCGCCGCCTCCGGATCGGTCTTGCGCGGATCGGCGAGTGCGGCGGTCGCGGCCTTCAGGCGTTCGAGGCTCTCGATTCCCTTCTCGTCGGCGATCGCGATCAGCACGATATCGCGGCCCGCCTCGGATCGCCCGATGGTGAAGACCCGGACCCGCGGGGACGCGGCGGCGAGCGCCCGACTGTAGGCGTAGGCGGCGGCCGAGCCCACGAGCTCGCCGGGCGCGCCCGGGATGCGGTGCAGGAACGCCCGCGGCGAAGGGACGGTCGCCGATGCCGGCAGATACGAGACCCAGGGCGACGAGAAGCGGGGCTCGGTCGTGGCCTGGGCGATCTCGGCCGTGGCAGCCTCATCCGGCGTGTCGGGCGCGATCGAGGATTCTGCATGCGTGAGGCTCGGCAGCGATAACGCCAAAGCCAGCGGTAGCGCCAAAGCCAGCGGTAGCGCCAAAGCCAGCGGTAGCGCCAAAGCCAATGGAAAGGAAAGTCTCGTTGACAGCTTTCTGTCAATTGACAACGTCATGCCGAAAGTTGTCGGTTTCGGGACGCCGCCCACTCCTCGATCATCGCCCGGTAGTCGGCCAAGCCCGCGGTCCTGAGGCCCGCGACTTTGCCTCGGTCGTCGCAGCGCCGCACCAGCACGGCCTCCCGGTGAAACCGCTCGGTCTCGAACCGCGCCACCTCGGCGGCGGACATCGGGCCGCCTTGCAGCTTCAGCGTGATGACCGATGCGGTGCTCAGGTTCGCAAGGTACGCGGGGTCCGTGGCGAGCAGATAGCGCTTCGCGGGAACGTGCAGGCGCACCGGCTCGGACACTGCCGGCGGAAATCGGCGTGCGAGCCACTCCCCGCCGATCCGCTCGTGGCCGGCATCCGTGGTCCAGTCGGCGAGATCGTCCGGCACTTCCTCGACGAGGTGCCCGACGTCGTGCAGGAGCGCGGCGACGATCAGCGAGGAGGGCGCTCCCGCCGCCCGGGCGAAGTGCGCGGCTTGCAAACCGTGCTCGGTCATCGAGACGCTTTCGCCGAAATAGGCGCCGCCGCCCCGATTCTCATAGATCTGCATGATCTCCTCGAGAACGGTCATGGCGCATCCCCCGATTGAGTGCGGCGCAGGAGCGCCGCAGTGCTGTAGACGCTATCGCGCGTCAGGTAGCAACCGCGCAAGTGGCGCGCGTGCCGCGCGGAGGAGAACGCCGTGCGCCCGTGCAGTATCCGCTGGTTGTCGAAGACCACGATCTCGCCGTCGGCGAGCCGAAACTTGAGCTGATAGCGCGGATCGCGCAGGAGAGCCGCAAAACGGCGATAGGCGCCGTAGAACGCCGCGGCCGCGCGTGCCGACAGATCGAGGAGCGGTGCGA
>JBEKVP010000244.1:0-4584 GCA_049513935.1 Steroidobacteraceae bacterium | reverse complement strand
GTACGCCGCCGACGTCGGCATCCGGGCGGGCCGCATCGCCGCCATCGGTCGTCTCGACAGCGCCGCCGCGAAGCAGCGCATCGATGCCGCCGGCCGCATCGTTGCTCCGGGCTTCATCGATATGCTCGGCCAGTCCGAGCTCACCGTGCTCGTCGATCCGCACGTGCCTTCCAAGGTTTTCCAAGGCATCACCACCGAGATCACCGGGGAAGGCAACTCCGTCGCCCCCGTGAATGAGGCCATCGCCCGGGAGAATGCCGAGCAGTACCGGCACTACGGCATCAAGCGCGACTGGTCGGACTTCGCCGGCTATTTTGCGCGGCTCGAGCGGCAGGGCATCGGCATCAACCTTGCCTCCTACGTCGGCGCCACGACGGTGCGCGAGATGGTCGTCGGCTATGGCGACCGCGCGGCGACGCCGGATGAGCTCAAACAAATGCAGGCTCTGGTCGCCGAAGCCATGCGCCAGGGCGCGGGCGGGGTGTCGAGCTCGCTCGAGTACGCGCCCGCGCCCTACGCGAGCACGGAGGAACTGATCGCGCTGTCGCGCACGGCCGCCGAGTTCGGCGGCATCTACGCGACGCACATGCGCTCCGAGCAGGAGGCCATCGTCGCCGCGCTCGATGAAACCATCCGCATCGGCCGCGAGGCGCACATTCCCGTCGAGATCTGGCACCTCAAGGCGGGCGGCGTGGGCAACTTCGGTCTCATGCCGGAAATCGTGGCGCACATCGAGCGCGCCCGCGCTCAAGGGATCGACATCGCGGCTGACACCTACGCCTACCCGGCCTGGGCCAACGATATGTCGGCATTCATTCCGCCCTGGGCCCACGACGGGGGCAGCGCGAAGCTCATCGAACGCCTCAAGGATCCGGCGGTACGCGTACGGCTGAAGAAGGAGCTCGCCACGGTATCGACGGATTGGGACAACGAATGGCAATCGATCCCGGGCCCCGAAGCCATCCTCGTCTCGACGGTGACCAATCCGAAGCTTTTGAGCATCCAGGGTCATACGCTCTCGGACATCGCCAAGTCCCGCGGCACCGATCCGATGGACACGCTGTTCGATATCCTGGTCGAGGACGACGCGCAGACGGAAGTCGCGGTTTTCGCCATGAGCGAGCCCGACATCGCGCTCGCCGCGGTCCAACCCTGGGTTTCGTTCTGCAACGACAGCGCGGGAACCTCTCCCGAGGGCCTCTTGGGCAAGGAATTCCCACACCCGCGCGCCTACGGGACCTTCCCGCGGGTGCTGCGCAAGTACGTGCGCGAGGAGCGGCGCATGCGACTCGAGGAGGCGATCCGCAAGTTCACCAGCCTGCCCGCCTCGCGGCTGCGCTTGAACGACCGGGGCGTGCTCAAGGCCGGCATGTGGGCGGACATCGTGGTGTTCGACCCGGAGACGATCTCCGACCGAGCGACCTTCTCGGCGCCGAATCAGCTCTCGGTTGGGATGGAGTGGGTGCTCGTGAACGGGGCACCGGTCGTCGCCGAAGGTAAACTCACCCAATCGTTGCCGGGCCAAGTACTGCGCGGCAATCGGAGGACGTCCGATGTATCGCGGTAGCTGTCTGTGCGGAACCGTCCACTACGAGATCACGGGCGAGATGGGACCCGTCAGCCTCTGCCACTGCTCGCGTTGCCGCAAGGCCAACGGGACGGCGTTTCTGGCCGCGGCGGAAGTCGATCCGGCGGGGTTCAAGATCGTCTCGGGCAGCGAGAGCCTCGGGGATTTCGAGTCCTCGCCCGGCGTGCACCGGATCTTCTGCCGGCAGTGCGGATCGCCCGTCATCAGCCGCCGACCCGGGCCTCCGGAGGTGATCCGCGTGCGGATCGGTACGCTCGATTCGTACCTGAAGATCAAGCCGCAGGCGCACATCTTCTACGCCGACCGGGCGGAGTGGTTCGAGTTCGAGGACGATGTGGCGAAGTACGCCGAGCGCCCGCACTGACCGCTTTTTCAACGGCTTAGCGCGTTTTCGGCCAATTGAAACATTAAGTTTTATTGTGCGCTATGCACCCCGCGGGCGGCGCACAGGGCCTATAATTTCGGTTGGCTCGAGGGTTTGGCATGAGGAAACATGGAACCAACCGATACCGGGGAGTCCGATTATTTTCACAAAGTAGTTGACTGCCAATGGGCCTGTCCGGCGCATACGGACGTCCCAGAATATATTCGGCTGATTGCCCAGGGGCAGTTCACCGAAGCGTACATGGTGAACCGGGAGTCGAACGTATTTCCCGGAATTCTCGGCCGCGTCTGCGACCGGCCCTGCGAGCCCGCCTGCCGGCGCGGGCGGATCGAAAGCAAGCCCGTCGCGATTTGCCGGCTGAAGCGCGTCGCCGCCGATCAACGCGACGACATCGCCGCGCTCCTGCCGCCCGTACCCGAGAAAAAGAACGGCAAGCGCGTGGCCTGCGTCGGCGCGGGACCGGCCTCGCTCACGGTGGCGAACGATTTATTGCCGCTCGGGTACGAGGTCACCATCTTCGAGCAGTACAGCGTCGCGGGCGGCCTGATGCGCACCAACATCCCGGCATTTCGACTGCCGGCAAGGGTGCTCAACGAGGAAATCGGCTACATCGTCGGGATGGGCGCAGCCTTGAGGCTCGACACCCCGGTCACGAGCATGCGCGAATTGCTCGATTCCCAGCAATTCGACGCGGTATTCGTCGGCACCGGCGCGCCCAAGGGCAAGGAGCTCGAGTTGCCGGGCCGGCATGACTCGAGCCGCGTGCACATCGGCATCGCCTGGCTCGAATCGGTCGCATTCCAGCACATCGACCGGATCGGCGAGCGGGTGCTGATCATCGGCGTCGGCAACACCGCCATGGATTGTTGCCGCAGCTCGCTGCGTCTCGGCGCCAAGGACGTGAAGGTCATGGCGCGCAAGCCGCGGCAGTTCTTCAAGGCCTCCGAATGGGAGCTCGAGGATGCCGAGCAGGAGAACGTGCAGATCATCGTGAACCGCGCGCCGAAGAGCTTCGTGGTCGAGAACGGCGAGCTCAAGGGCATGTTATTCGAGCGCCTCGAGTACGAGTTCAAGGACGGCGAGATCAGCGCGACCCGCGTGCTCGAGGAGGAGTTCTTCCCGTGCGACGACGTCATTCTCGCCATCGGCCAGGAGAACGCATTTCCCTGGGTCGAGCGCGACATCGGTATCGAGTTCGACAAATGGAGTGTGCCGAAGGTCGATAAGAGGACCTTTCAATCCACTCGCGCGGGCGTTTTCTTCGGCGGCGACGCGGCGTTCGGCCCGAAGAACATCATCTGGTCGGTGGAGCACGGCCACCAGGCCGCGATCTCCATCCACAAGCACTGCTGCGGCGAGCCGATCACGAGCCGCATGCCGCGCGGCGTGACTTTGAGCAGCCGCAAGATGGGCATGCACGAGTGGTCCTACAAGAACGAGTACAACGGTGTCGAGCGGCGCCTCGTGCCGCACGTCGGGCTGCTCGAGCGGTTCAAGAAGCTCAACGTCGAAGTCGAACTCGGGTTCACCGCGGAACAGGCCGCGCTCGAAGTGCAGCGCTGCCTCAATTGCGACGTCCAGACCGTGTTCACGGCGAAGCTGTGCATCGAGTGCGATGCGTGCATCGACATCTGCCCGGTCGATTGCCTGACCATCGCACCGAACGGCACGGAAGACGAGCTGCGCTCGCGCCTCAAGGCGCCCGCCAAGAATCCGGAACAGGCCCTGTACGTATCGAGCGCTTTGCCGCAGACCGCGCGCGTCATGGTGAAGGACGAGGATGTGTGCGTGCATTGCGGCTTGTGCGCGGAGCGTTGTCCCACCGCTGCCTGGGATATGCAGAAATCCACGATCAAGATTCCGCTCGCGGAGGATGAGAGCACGACATGCCGACCCTAACGACAGCGCCCGAACGGGTGAACGACTTCGTGGTCAAGTTCGCGAACGTCAACGGCACGGGCTCGGCGAGCGCCAACTCGCTGATCATGAAGGCCATATTCCGCATGGGTATCCCGGTCACGGGCAAGAACTACTTTCCCTCGAACATCCAGGGTCTGCCCACCTGGTACGAGATACGGGTCACGCGCGACGCATACGCCGCGCGCGCCGGCCGGGTCGACATCATGGTCGCGATGAACGCGGAGACCTACCAGAGGGACGCTCGCGAAGTGGTCTCGGGCGGATATCTCATCTACGACGCAACCTGGCCGCGCAGCACGCTCTTGCAGCGCGGCGACATCACCGTCATCGGCATACCGCTCGCCAAGCTCGTGAACGAGAATTTCGACGGCGTGCGCAACCGCATCCTCCTCAAGAACATCGCGTACGCGGGCGTGCTGGCGGCGCTGCTCGACATCGACCTCGGGGTCATTGACGGCCTGATGCGCGAGAGCTACGGCAAGAAGCCGAAACTCCTGGACTCGAATACCAAGGCGCTGCGCTTGGGCTACGACTACGCGAAGGAGAACATCGACTGTCCACTGCCGCTGCGCGTCGCGCACATGGACAAGACGCGCGGCCACATCATGATCGACGGCAACACGGCCGCGGGCCTGGGGTGCGTGTATGCGGGCGCGACCGTGGGAGCTTGGTATCCGATCACCCCGTCCAC
>JBEKVP010000243.1:0-4658 GCA_049513935.1 Steroidobacteraceae bacterium | reverse complement strand
GTGGTGCTGACCTCCTCATTCGCCGCGATCGGTTATGGGAGGCCGCCGCAGAGTCAGCCGTTCGACGAGACGAGTTGGACGGATCTCACCGGCCGTGTATCCGCCTACGTGAAATCGAAGACCCTGGCCGAGCGGGCCGCATGGGATTTCGTCGGCGCGTCGAACGGCCCACTCGAACTCACGGTGGTCAACCCCGTGGCAGTCCTCGGCCCGGTCTTGGGTCCCGACTTTTCAACGTCGATAGGGCTAATTAAACGCATGCTGGACGGCGGCATGCCTGGGTGCCCCGCGCTTTATTTCGGCGTCGTCGACGTGCGCGACGTCGCCGACCTGCACCTCAGGGCGATGACGCAGCCCGCCGCGCGAGGCGAGCGCTTTCTCGCGGCCGCCGGGGATTTCATGTCGCTGCTGGAGATCGCCACGGTGTTGCGAAACCGTCTGGGAGCGGCCGCCAGGCGGGCGCCGACCCGGCAAATCCCCAATTGGATCTTGCGCATCACGGCGCTCGGCAGTCCCATCGTTCGCGAGCTCCTGCCCGAGCTCGGCAAGAAGAAAAACGGGACGCACGAAAAAGCGCGAAGGGTGTTGGGCTGGGCACCGCGGTCGAACGAGGAGTCGATCGTCTCGACTGCGGAAAGCCTGTTACGGCAGTCCGCTCATGGGTCGAGCGTGGCCAGGTAGGCCGGACGTGCGCCGAATCGCCGCGCGGCATTGCGCATCGAGAGGAAACCGAGGACCATCCGGTCAAGCATTCAAACGGACGCCTCAGTCATGATCGATTTCGTCATCGAGCAGCGGCGCCGCGACCTCGGCGGCTTCGAGGTCGGCCGCGTCTTGCCCCACGCACAGCGCCGCATGGTCGGACCGTTCATCTTCTTCGATCACATCGGTCCCGTCACCTTCGAGCGGGGTCTGCCGCGCTCCGTAGACGTACGGCCGCACCCCCACATCGGCCTCTCGACGGTCACCTATCTGTTCGAGGGCGAGATCATGCATCGGGACAGCTTGGCCTACGAACAACCGATTCGACCGGGCGAGGTCAACTGGATGACCGCCGGCAGCGGCATCACGCATTCGGAGCGATTCGAGCGTGCGCGTGCGGAAGGCGGGAACATGCACGGGATCCAGGCCTGGGTGGCGCTGCCGAGGGAGGACGAGGAAACCCATCCGAGCTTCGCTCATCATGGGGCCGCCGACCTTCCGACGTATGAAGGTCAGGGGCTCTGGGCCCGGCTCATCGCCGGCGCCGCGTTCGGTGCGCAAGCCAAAGTGAAGACATCCTCGCCGATGTTCTACGCTCACTGGCGGCTCGCTGCCGGCGCGAAGGCCCAGCTGCCGGCCGAGTACCCGGAGCGCGCGGCATACGTCGCGACGGGCTCGCTCGAGGTCGAAGGGCGACGCTTCCAAGCGGGCCAGATGCTGGTATTCGCGCCCGGCGAGCCGGTGCTCATGACGGCGGTCGAGCCTGCGACCGTGATGCTGCTCGGCGGCGAGCCGCTCGGGGAGCGGTTCATCGAGTGGAATTTCGTCTCATCGTCGAAAGAGAGGATCGAGCAGGCCAAGGCGGACTGGCGGGCCGGCCGGATGAAACTCCCCGATGCCGACGATCGAGAGTTCATACCGCTGCCTCCCGACCCGGGAACGGGGCCGCGCTAGGGCGAAGAGAGGCCGAATGATCGAGGTCGAACGCATTCAAACCGGCGTGCGGATCGAGAAGCGCCTCTTGAAGGTGCTCAAGGGACTCGCGGAGCTCAAGGATCTGTCGTTGGGCGACCTTCTGGAAGGGATCGTCTTGCACGCTTTCGAAGGCAAGACGCCGTTTTCCAAAGAGACCCTCGCACAGATCGGCGAGCTCAGAAAGGTCTATGGGCTCTCGCTTCGTGCGGGCGACAGCCATCGACTGAAGGAAAAGGGTTGACCTGATCGTGGAAACGCCACTGACGCCTCTGGATTTCGCGCGCCGTGCACGCAAGTTCCATGGCGCGCGCGAGGCCGTCGTCGACGGCGACGTGCGGCTCACCTACGCGGAGTTTTGCGGCCGCTGCGACGCGTGGAGCGCAGGACTGCGCAAGCTCGGGGTGGGCAAGGGCGACCGCGTCGCTACGATCGCGCCGAACACGCACCAGCATCTCGAGCAGTTCTACGCGATTCCGCAACGGGGCGCCGTGATCGTGCCGATGAACTACCGGCTCACCGCGGACGATTTCGTCTACATGGTTGGTCACAGCGGCGCGAAGGTGCTCTGCGTCCACTCGGAATATCTCGATCTCATCGATGGCGTGCGCCCGCGCATGCCGGGTGTGCGGCATTTTGTCGCTCTCGAAGGCGAGCGCCCCGGGTGGCTCACCTACGAGTCGCTCCTCGAATCCGGCGAGGCCGGCACGTTCGACGGCAACGCGATTGCGGAATCCGATTTGTTGGCCATCAACTACACGAGTGGTACCACGTCGCGTCCGAAGGGCGTGATGATCACGCATCGCAACGCCTGGATGAACTCCGTGGGCACGCTCGCGCATTGGCCCATAACGCCCGCCGACCGCTACTTGTGGACCCTGCCCATGTTCCATGCCAATGGCTGGACGTTCACCTGGACGGTGACCGCGGCCGCGGCCGCGCACGTCTGCTTACGAAAGGTCGACGCCGCCCATATCTACGCGCAGGTCGACCGCGAGCGCATTACCCATCTGTGCGCGGCGCCGACGGTGCTCATCGGCATCGCGAACGGACCGGAGGCCGAGCGCCGGCGGCTACGGCGAGGGGTGCGCGCGTTCACCGCCGGCGCCCCTCCGGCGGCCGCGACCATCGAGCGGCTGGAGTCGGATCTTGGTTGGGAGGTGACCCATGTGTATGGGCTCACCGAGACCGCTCCTTTCATTTCCATCTGCGAGCCGCTGCCCGAGCACGCCGGCTTGTCCGCTGCGGATCGGGCGGTCATCAAGGCCCGTCAAGGCATCGAGCTCATCACGTCCGGCGAGCTGCGGGTGGTGGACGAGCAGATGCGCGATGTGCCGCGGGACGGCAGAACGCTCGGCGAAATCGTCGCGCGCGGCAACGTGGTGATGCGCGGCTACTACAACGATCCCGAGGCCACGGAGAAGGCGCTCCAGGGCGGCTGGTTCCACACCGGCGACGCGGCCGTGGTCCACGAGGACGGTTACATGGAGATCCGCGATCGGTTCAAGGACGTGATCATCAGCGGCGGCGAGAACATCTCCTCCATCGAGGTGGAAGGGGTGCTTTTGCGCCATCGCTCGGTGCTCGAAGTCGCGGTGGTGGGAATGCCGCACGAGAAGTGGGGCGAATCGCCGCACGCGTTCGTCGTGCTGCGCCCGGGCGCCGCCGTTGCGGACGGCGAATTGCTGGAATTCGCACGCGGCCTGCTGGCGCACTTCAAGGTGCCGACCGCCTTTCATCTGGTGAGCGAGCTGCCGAAGACCGCGACCGGAAAAATACAGAAGTTCGTGCTGCGCGGAAGAGGGCCGGCCATCGTTCGGCAATGAGCACGCTGCGGCCGGCGGAATCGGCCCTGACGCGCGACTGAAACCGTTTTTCGAGTGGTGCCCCAGGGGTTATTTCGGCTTGACCGCTTTCAAGTGACCCGGCCGCAATTCGCCGCGCTTGAGCACAACGACCAGTTGGCGCCAATCCTCGATGAAGTGATGCGCGCGCTCCGCGCCGATGCGGCCCACGATGGTCGCTTTTAGGGGTCCTTCCATCGCCTCGAGCTCGCGCTGGGCGAGCCTCAGGTACCAGCCGTGGCGATCGCGGATCTCGACGTCGACGAACCCCGCCGCGCGCAGCGCGGCTGCGCTCTCCTCGAGCGTCGCCATGTTGTATGCGATGCCCTCGAGACGGAAGAATTCGATCATTTCAGGCGAGTATGCCCCCGTGCCGCCGCGCAGCCAGTCGCTCGCCATGAAGCGCCCGCCCGGCCGCAACACACGCAGCACCTCGCCGAAGATCTTGGGCTTATCGGGGATCTGCACCATTGAATCCTTGGAGAAGACGACATCGAAGCTCGCCCCGGGGAACGGCAACGGGCCGCCGTCGACCCGCTGCGCGCGGATTCGGTCCGCGAGCCCCGCGCGCTCGATGCGCCTCTGCATGAGGATGAGCAAGGCCGGATCGATGTCGACCCCAACGACCGACCGCGCCCGGTGTTGGGTGATCAAGAACTCGTCGAGAGCGCCCAATCCGCAGCCGATGTCGAGCACCGCGCAGCCGGATATGTCGCTTCCCTCGAGGAGCCGCGCGAGCTCATCCGCGCCGCCGGGTGAGAGAAAACCGTCGCCCCAGATGATCTGCAGCAGCGCGAGCATGCCCTCGTCGTATTCGCCGGGCTCGCTCAACTGACCTATTTTCGGCGAATCGCTCGCGCTCACGGGGCTTCCAGCTCGGCCAACAGGCTCTTGGCGCCGTACACTTTGTCCAGCGCCTCGCGAATGATCGCGGGGTGCACGGCGATCGCACGATTCTTCGCGGCATCGAACCAATAGCTGCCCGCGATCGAGTCGATGTTCCCATCGAACATCAAGCCCACGACATTCCCGCGCGTATCGATCAGAGGGCTGCCCGAGTTGCCGCCCACGATGTCGTTGTTCGTCGAGATGCAATACGGCGTGCGCATGTCGAGCTGATCCTTCACCTTCACCCAGCTT
>JBEKVP010000242.1:0-4659 GCA_049513935.1 Steroidobacteraceae bacterium | reverse complement strand
CTGGTGGACTGGATCCGCGGTGACTACGTCATCGCGGATGCAACCCTCAACCGATTCTTCGCGCTGCACGTGGCCGCACTGCCGATCGCCCTGATATTCCTGGTGATCGCGCATCTCATGGCGCTGCACGAGGTGGGCTCGAACAATCCGGACGGCATTGAAATCAAGAAGTACAAGGACGCGCAAGGCCATCCGCTCGACGGCATTCCGTTTCATCCCTACTACACGGTGAAGGATCTGGTCGGCGTGATGGGATTTCTGGTCTTGTTCTGCGGCGTGATCTTCTTTGCGCCGGCGTTCGGCGGGCTGTTCCTCGAGTCGCCGAACTTCGAGCCGGCCAATATCTTGCAGACCCCGCCGCACATTGCGCCCGTCTGGTACTTCACTCCGTTCTACGCCATGTTGCGCGCGGTGCCCTCGTTCGCCGGCACGCAGGTGTGGGGCGTGATGGTGCTGGGCGCCTCCGTGCTGGTGCTGTTCTTCGTGCCGTGGCTCGACCGCTCCCCCGTCGCCTCGATCAGATACCGCGGACCGATCTACAAGATCATGCTGGCGATTTTCGTGGTGTCGTTCATCACGCTCGGGCTATGCGGGCTCCGGCCGCCGGCGGGCATCTATCCGACTCTGGCCAAGGTGTGCACGATCTTGTATTTCGCGTTCTTTTTGCTGATGCCCTGGTACACGCGATTCGACCGCGTGAAACCGGTGCCGGAGAGGGTCACGGGTCATGAATAGGGGTCTGAAGCGCCTGCTGGTCATCGCGGCCCTCGCGCTCCCGGCGGGCTTCGCGCTCGCGGAAGAAGGCGATCTCGCGCCGCTCCATTCCGGCACCGACATCAACGATATCGAGTCCTTGCAGCGCGGTGCGCGCAACTTCATGAACTACTGCTCCGGCTGCCATTCTTTGACATATGTCAGATACAACCGGCTGGCCCAGGACCTGAAGATTCCGGATTCCGACCTCGCCAACCTCATGTTCACCTCGACCAAGGTGGGCGACGGCATCGTGAGCGCCCTGCCGGCGGACGATGCCGCCGAATGGTTCGGCAAGGCGCCGCCGGATCTTTCGCTGATCGCACGCGAGCGGGGCGTCGACTACCTCTATTCTTACTTGAAGGGGTATTACGTCGACGACACCCGGCCTTGGGGCGTGAACAACCTGTACCTGCCCGGCGTCGCCATGCCGCACGTGCTCGCGAGCTTGCAGGGACTGCAAAAGCCGGTCTACAAGAACGAGCCGGACGCGAGCGGCAGCGCGCACATGGTGCTGGTGGGCGTCGAGACGCTGTCCCCGGGCGCCTTGTCGGCGCCGGAGTACGATGTATTCGTCCGGGACATCGCCAACTTCCTCGACTATTGCGGCGAGCCCATCAAGGCGAAACGCCAGTCGCTGGGCATATTCGTCACGCTGTTCCTGCTGGTGGGATTCGTGTTTGCCTATTTGCTCAAAAAAGAATATTGGAAAGACGTACACTGACGGGACAATCCGCTTGTCCTAAGCTCCTTAGGAGATCGTGTTAGTGGCACGCCGTTCGGTGATGACTCTATTTTCGGCGCCGACTGACCCTTGGAGTCATCGGGCGCGGCTGGTACTCGCCGAGAAGGGAATCGCCATCGAGCTGGTCAACTGCGATCCGCACAAGCTGCCGGAAGACCTGCTCGATTTGAATCCGTATCACAGCGTGCCGACGCTGGTCGACCGCGATCTCGTGCTCTACGACTCCCGCGTGATCATCGAGTATCTCGACGAGCGCTTCCCGCATCCGCCGCTGATGCCGATCGATCCGGTGACCCGGGCGCAGTTCCGCGTGGCGCTGTACCGCGTCGAGCGCGACTGGTACGGCCTCGCCCAGGACATCGATCAGGACCGCGAGAGCAAGACGGCGGCGCACAGCCGCAAGGTACTGTGCGAAGCCATCTGCGCGAGCGCCGAGGTGTTCAAGGCAAAGCCGTTCTTCCTCAGCGATGAGTTCTCGCTGGTCGATGCGAGCATCGCGCCGATCCTGTGGCGCCTGCCTTTCTACGGCATCGAGCTGCCGGCTCAAGCGCAGCCCATCGTGAAGTACATGAACTCGATTTTCGCGCGAGCCGCCTTCCGCGCGTGCTTGAGCGTCGCCGAGCGGGAGATGCGACATTGAAGCCCCGCCGGCCCTACCTGCTGCGGGCGCTGCACGAGTGGATCAGCGACAGCGGCGAAACGCCGCACATCGTCGTCGACGCCGCGGCCGAGGGCGTAGTCGTGCCGCGCCAGTACGTCAAAGACGGCAAGATCGTCCTGAACGTGAGCTTTTCCGCCACCCAGGTGCTCAAGATGGGCAACGACGTGGTGAGCTTCGAGGCGCGCTTCAGCGGGGCCTCGTTCGCCGTGCAGGTGCCGGTGCGCGCGATACTGGGCATCTACGCGCGCGAGACCGGGCAGGGCATGATCTTTCCAGAGGGCGACGCCGATCCCGATCCCACGCCGCCCACGACTCCGGCGTCCGGAGGGTCCGCAGCGCCCGCCGCAGCCAAGCGCCCGAGGCTTCAAGTCGTCAAGTAACGAAGTCGATCAATAGGCGCGGAACGCGTCCTTGACCCACTCGAGGCCGCAAGCGCCGCTCGGCGGGCCCTCCACGGCAATGACGTCGAACCGCAGCGGATACGCCCGCCAGCGGGGGAACGCCCGCAGCAGGAAGCGCGTGGTGCGGATGATCTTGCGCTGCTTGCGCAGCGTGACCGAGCCGAGCGCTCCGCCGAAGTCGCGGCGCGTGCGCTGGCGCACTTCGACCACCACCAGAAATTTGCCGTCTCCGCACACGAGATCAATCTCTCCGGCCTTGCAGCGCAGGTTGCGCGCCAACAATTTAAGGCCCTGGGACTCGAGGTATCGAGCAGCAAGCTCCTCGGCTGCGCCGCCGCGCAGCCGCCGCGGATCGGCAGTCGCAGGTGGTTGTGTCACGCGCCGAGTCTGGCGGAGCGACAGTCGTTCGTCGCGGGGACAAACTCGCGCGTTCGCTCAGATAGCCGGCTACAAGGGCACCGGCGTGCCGTTCTTGATCTGCACCCACTGCAAGTCGCGCCGCACCCGGTTACCGCTGTCGAGGTACAGTTTGCCGGTCACGCCGGCGATGCTGCCGGTCGCGCTGAGCGTCTTCGACTTGAGCGCGGGCACCAGACGATACGCGTCGAAGCCGAAGGCGTAGAGGCGGCCGAGCCGTGCCGTGCGCGTGGGCCATGCCGCGCGCACGCTGTCGCGGATCTGCCCGGTCGCCGGATCGGCGGACACCATCCAGGGCATGTCGGGGAAGGACATGCCGTCGAGATCGGCGTTCGCGCTCGGGTCGGGCTCGAAGCTGTCCGAGGTGCAATAGACCGGTATGTCGCCCGCATAGTTGAATTTGAGCTGGGGCACGAGCTGGCGCGCGGCGCCGGCGCTGCCCTCGATGAAGACAAAGTCGACATCGGCGCGGTGTGTGGCGGGCTCACCCTTGGTGACGTGCACCTGGAGAACCTGCTTGATGATATCGGCGAAGTCCGAGCGCGACGCATCGAAGCGCCCGCTGTCCAGCACAGTGCCGCCGTGCTGAGCCAACTCCTCGGCGAAGGCCTTTTGCACGCGATTACCGAGCTCGCCGTCCGCGATGATCGTGACGCCGTGCAGCTTGTTGTCGGCGACCAAGCGCCGCGCGACGATGCGCGCCTCGTCCTCGGGCAGAAGCGCGAACTGGTAGAAATCGCGGCCGACGCTCACCGAATCGGCGAGGAAGTTGAGCGCGAGCTCGGGTGTCTTGGCGCCGCTCACGGGCACGACCGCCGCAACGTCCTCCTTGGTGAGCGGTCCCACCACGAAGCCGGCGCCTTCCTCGATGGCGCGCCGGTAAGCGCCGGCGACCGTCTCGGCCGCGACGTCGTAGATCTTCAGGCGCGGGCGCGTCGCGGGCTCTTGCTGCAGGTAGGCTGCGATGAAACCGTCGCGCACCGCGACGCCGACGGATTCTGCGCGGCCTGATAGCGGCAGCAGGAGCGCAATCTGATCGGGGTACTCCGTGGCGGCGGCAATCTGATTCTGCGCGAGCATCAGCACGCTGTCGCTCGCGGGATGCTGCGGGAAGGAGCGCTTCCAGTTCGCGAGCGCCGCGGCGGCGTGCATCGGATTGCGCGCCACTTCCACCGCGACCGGTCCGAGCGCGAGCCAACCGGCGACCACGGGATCGGTCTTGGGCGGCGCCTTGAGCGGCACGCCGCGTTCAGCCGCGTCGCGGATCAAAGCGAACAGCTCGTCGCGGCTCGCGCGCAAGCTCGCCGGATCGGGAAGATAGCGCTCGCGCTCGACGAAGGCCCGCGTACCCTCCACCGGATGGCCGGTGAGGAAGGCCGCCTTGCCGCGCAGCCACCAGTAGTTTTGCGCGAGATCGCCCTGGGTAGGGACGGGTATCGTGTCGAGCTCGTGGATGGCCCGCGCGCCGTCCTTCTCGGCCAGCGCGATCTCGGCGGCCACCAGAGCCCGCGAGGTCGGCAATGCCGTGCGCGCCGCGGGCGACACTTGCGCGAAGGCCTGCTCGGCTGCCAAGGGATCGCCGGCGAGCACCCACTGCTCGGCGGACAACAGCTCGTAGTTGTCATGCTCGGCGAGCGTTTGCGCCGCGAGCTCTGCGTAGAGGCGGGCCGCCTCGGCATGCT
>JBEKVP010000241.1:0-4698 GCA_049513935.1 Steroidobacteraceae bacterium | reverse complement strand
GGGCGGCGCTCGGGCTGACTCGGTCGAGCTCGGGGTATGGGGTTTCGATGGGGGCGCCGAAGCCTCTAGCCCAGCGCCCGGCCAGAGTGGTCGCGGCCTTCACCGAGATTTGCTGACCCAGCACGGCGCGCACGGCGAGCTCGAACCCATCGAACGCCCCCGGCACGCGCAACCCCGGCAGACGGCGCACAGTTGCCGCGAGCAGGGGGTCCTTGCCGAGCAGCGCGCTCACGGCGTCGGGCGCGGCGCCCAGATCGAACTGATGCTTGACGCGGACGATCACCGCGCCGATGACGGGGGCAAGCGTCGGCGATACCGCGACGTCGAGCGCCGTTCCGCTCTTCGCGAGCGACACGGCGATGAAGCCCTGATGCTCGCCGATGGATACGGTGCGCCGGTAATGAGTTCCATCGGCCGACTCGACGCCGGGAATCGCCCGCAGTCTCAGGTACGCGAGCAGGCTCTCCCACGCGAGCGGCGGCCGGAAATCGAGCTGGCAGGTGAGTCCCTGCGCAGCCGCCGCGGAGCGGCGGATGGCGCGCGGGTTGAGTCCGTAGCGGGATTTGAACAGCGCGTTGAAGCGCCGCACGCTGCCGAAGCCGGAGGCAAAGGCGATGTCGGTGAGCTTGAGCGAAGTTTCCGTGAGCAGCCGCTTGGCGAGCAGGAGCCGCTGCGTCTGCGCAAGCTCGACCGGCGACACGCCAAGCTCGGCCTCGGTTACGCGGCGCAGGTGCCGATCGCTCACTCCCAAGGAAGCGGCGAGATCGGTGACCCGGCCGTTCGAGACCGCATGCTCCTCGATCCCGGCGACCGCCGCCCCGGCGAGACGGCTCGCTGCATCGACGCTCGCGAGCCCGGGAGCGCGTTCCGGACGGCAGCGCAGGCAGGGCCGGAAGCCGGCGCTCTCGGCGGCGGCGGCGCTCGAATAAAATCGCATGTTCTCGCGTTTCGGCGGCCGCACCGGGCAGATGGGGCGGCAATAGATGCCGGTCGAGGCGACGGCGGTGAAGAACCGTCCGTCGAAGCGCCGGTCGCGGGCGCGTACTGCGCGATAACAAGCTTCGGGTTCGAGCAACATGGGGCCAAGGTTAGCGCAGCCGGCGCGCCGATACTCGCCATTTTCGGACATCAATATCTCAAGGCGCGGCCGCGCTAGCGGCCGTTGGCGTTTCGCACCTTGAGATAGCGCAGAATGCTCGCGGCCGCCTCGCGTCCCTCGAATACCGCGGTCACCACGAGGTCCGATCCGCGCACCATGTCGCCGCCCGCGAATACTTTCGGATTCGTCGTCTGGAAGCGCAGCGGCGCGGCGCCCGACACGCGCACGCACCCGTTGGCGTTGAGGGCGATTTGATGACTCTCGAACCAATCCGGCGGATTCGGCTGGAAACCGAACGCGATGATGATCGCATCGGCGGCAATGGTCTCCTCGGTGCCCGGCACGACCTCCGGGATGCGCCGGCCGCGCGGTCCCGGGGGCCCCAGGCGCGTCTCGACCAGCTTCACGCCTTCCACCCGATCGGCGCCGACGATCTCGACCGGCTGGCGGTTGAACAGAAACGTGACGCCCTCTTCCTTGCTGTTCTTGTAGTCGCGCCGCGATCCCGGCATGTTGTCCTCGTCGCGCCGGTACGTGCAGGTGACGCTCGCCGCACCCTGCCGCACGGCGGTCCGGTTGCAATCCATGCCGGTATCGCCGCCGCCGAGCACCACGACCTGCTTGCCGCGCAGGTCGATGAAGCCGGGCGGCGCCACGGGCAAACCGAGCTCGCGATTGATGTTCGAGATGAGATACGGCAGCGCTTCGTAGACGCCCGGCAGATCCTCGCCGCCGAATCCGCCCTTGACGTACTTGTAGGTGCCCATGCCGAGGAACACCGCGTCGTACTCCTCGGCGAGCGCCGCGAAGGCGTCGCGGCCGACGTCGACGTTCAGGCGAAACTCGACCCCCATCCCTTCCATGATCTCGCGGCGCTTCTCCACGACGTCCTTTTCGAGCTTGAACGGCGGGATGCCGAAGGTGAGCAGGCCGCCGATCTTCGAGTAGCGGTCGAACACCACCGCTTTCACGCCGTTGCGTGCCAGGATGTCGGCGCACCCCAAGCCCGCGGGTCCGGCGCCGACGATCGCCACGCGCTTGCCTGTGGCCACCACCTGCGAAAGGTCCGGCTTCCAGCCCTGCCTGAGGGCCTCGTCGGTGATGTACTTCTCGATGGAGCCGATGCTCACGGCGCCCAAACCGTCGTTCAGCGTACACGCCCCTTCGCACAGCCGGTCCTGGGGGCAAATGCGTCCGCACACTTCGGGGAGCGAGTTCGTCTGGTGCGAGAGCTCCGCGGCCTCGAACAGCTTGCCCGCGTTGATGAGCGCGAGCCAGTTCGGGATGTAGTTGTGAACCGGGCACTTCCACTCGCAAAACGGATTCCCGCAAGACAGGCACCGTCCAGCCTGCTCCGCGGCGGACTCGGGACTGTACTGGGCGTAGATCTCGTGAAAATGCTGGGTGCGCGCTTCCACGGCGAGCTTGTCCGGATCGCGGCGCGGGACTTCCAAGAATTGGAGATGCTTGTCGGCCACGGGGATGTGCGTTCGAGAGGCGCTTAAGCCGCGCGCCGCAGATTCGTGAGAAGCGAGGCGATCGCCGCCGCCTTCGGCTTCACGACCCAGAACTTGCCGATGTAGCTGCGAAAATCGTTGAGCAGCTGCGCTCCCCACACGCTCCCGGTCGCCTCGACGTGCTGCTCGATGAGTCCGCGCAGATGCTGCACATGGGTGCCCATGCCTTCCGGGGAGACGCGGTGGATGTCGATGAGATCGTGGTTGTAGCGATCGACGAAGTCGCGCTCCATGTCGAGGACGTAAGCGAATCCCCCGGTGAATCCCGCGCCGAAGTTGACGCCGGTGCGCCCGAGCACGCACACGACGCCCCCCGTCATGTACTCACAGCAGTGATCGCCCGTGCCCTCGACCACCGCGAGCGCGCCCGAGTTGCGGACCGCGAACCGCTCGCCGGCGGTCCCCGCGGCGTAGAGTTCGCCGCCGGTGGCCCCATACAAGCAGGTATTGCCCATGATGACGGTGTCGCGCGCGACGAACTTGGAGGCCGCGTGCGGCTTCAATACGATCCGACCGCCCGCCATGCCCTTGCCGACGTAGTCGTTCGCCTCGCCCTCGAGAAGCAGATGCAGGCCGCCCGCGTTCCAGACGCCGAAGCTCTGGCCGGCGGAGCCCTTGAGCGTAACGATGAGCGGCGAGCCGCTCATGCCCGCATTGCCCCAGCGCTTGGCGATCTCGCCGGAGATCCGCGCGCCGATGGAGCGATGGAAATTGCTGACCGCGTAGCTGAACGCGCCGCCCGACTTCGCCTGAATCGCCGCACGCATGTCCTCGAGCATCTGCTCGCTCAAGGGCGCCTTGTCGAAGGGCTCGTTGCGCGCGTCCGTGCAGTACTGCGGGCCCTTCGACACGAGGGCGGAATTTGCGAGCAGGGGCGTCAGATCGAGCTTGCGCTGCTTGGAGCTCTCGCCGGGCAGGATCTCGAGAAAATCCGTGTTGCCGATGAGCTCGGCGAGGCTCCGCACCCCCAACGATGCCATGATCTCGCGGCACTCCTGCGCCACGAATCGGAAGTAGTGCATGACCATTTCAGGCAGCCCGACGAAGTACTTGGTGCGCAGCACGTTGTGCTGGGTCGCAACGCCGGTGGCGCAGTTGTTGAGGTGGCAGATCCGCAGGTACTTGCACCCGAGCGCGACCATCGGCGCGGTGCCGAAGCCGAAACTCTCCGCGCCGATGATCGCCGCCTTGATGACGTCGAGACCGGTCTTCAAGCCCCCGTCGGTCTGCAACCGCACCCGATGACGCAGATCGTTGACGCGCAGCGTCTGGTGGGTTTCGGCAAGCCCGAGCTCCCAGGGAGTGCCCGCGTACTTGATCGAGGACAGCGGGCTCGCGCCGGTTCCGCCGTCATAGCCCGAGACGGTGATCAGGTCGGCGTAAGCCTTGGCGACACCGGCGGCCACGGTGCCGACGCCGGGCTCGGCCACGAGCTTGACCGACACCAGCGCGCGCGGATTGATTTGCTTCAAATCGAAGATCAGCTGCGCCAGGTCCTCGATGGAGTAGATATCGTGGTGCGGCGGCGGCGAGATCAAGCCGACGCCCGGGCGCGCAAACCGCAGGCGCGCGATCATCTCGTTCACTTTGTGCCCGGGGAGCTGTCCGCCCTCGCCCGGCTTCGCGCCCTGCGCGATCTTGATCTGCAGCACCTCCGCGTTGATCAGGTACTCGGGCGTCACGCCGAACCGTCCCGAGGCGACTTGCTTGATCTTCGAATTCTTCTCGGTGCCGTAGCGCACCGGATCCTCGCCGCCCTCGCCCGAGTTCGAGCGCGCGCCGAGGGCGTTCATGGCGATCGCGAGGGCCTCGTGCGCCTCGGGCGAGAGCGCACCCAAGGACATGCCCGCGCCGTCGAAGCGCGGCAGGATGGCCGACGCCGGCTCCACTTCCTCGATCGGAATCGCCGGACGGCTCGACTTGAGCTTCAGCAAGTCGCGGATGCAGGACACGGGCCGGCCGTTCACCAGCTCGGCAAAGCGTCCATATTGGGCGTAATCGCCGGTCATCACGGCCGCCTGCAGCGTGGCAATCACGTCCGGGTTGTACATGTGGTACTCGCCGTCGTGCGTGTACTTGAGG
>JBEKVP010000240.1:0-4701 GCA_049513935.1 Steroidobacteraceae bacterium | reverse complement strand
TCTTCGACTCGGTCGCCGGGAGATACGACGTCATGAACGATTTGATGTCGTTCGGCGTTCACCGTCTTTGGAAGCAGTTCGCGCTGTCGTTGACCGGCCTCAAGCCCGGCCAGAGCGCGCTCGATGTCGCCGGCGGAACCGGCGATCTCGCCGCCGGTCTTCTGCGCCAGGTCGGCAAGAGCGGCCGAGTCGTCCTGTCCGACATCAATCGGCACATGCTCGAGACCGGGCGCGACCGGCTGCTGGATTCGGGATTCGCCGGCAACTTGCACTGCCTGGTCGCAGACGCCGAGCGGCTGCCCTTCGGGGACGACTGTTTCGATTGCGTGACCATCGGATTCGGGCTGCGCAACGTGACGGATAAAGCCGCGGCGCTCTCCTCCATGCATCGGGTGCTCCGGCCCGGCGGCCAGCTCCTGGTGCTGGAATTCTCCAAGCCCGTGGCGCCCGGGCTCAAACCGCTCTACGACGCCTACTCGTTCAACGTGCTGCCCGCGCTCGGACGGTGGATCGCCAAGGATGCCGCGAGCTATCGCTATCTGGCGGAGTCCATCCAGAGGCATCCCGATCAGGAAACCCTGCTGCGCATGCTCGAAGACGCCGGTTTCGGCGCGGCCCGCTACCACAACCTCACCGGCGGCATCGTGGCCTTGCACCGCGGCTACAAGATCTGACATGCCGGCAACCCCCGTGTGGCTAGCGGCCGTGGAATCCCTCCTGAATCGCAGCATCGGCGCGTCGATCAAGGCATCGGCCGCCGCCGGCCGCCTGAACCGCACCTCGTTGCGCATCGATGTCGAGGGACTGTCCTCGATACGCGCGGCGGTCGCGGCCGACCGGCTCGCGCTTTCGTCCGGCGACGGCGTCCATGCCGATGCGGTGATCTCCGGATCCCCGATCTCGCTGCTCAAGCTGCTCGCGGGCGGCGCGGCGGCCGCGGGTGCGCAGACGGGCGCGGCGCCCGACACCGAGCGCGCGCCGGTGCGGATCGCGGGCGATGCGGAGATCGCGGCGCGCTACCGCGAGCTGTTCGCATTGGCACGACCCGATTGGGAGGAAGAGCTGTCGCGGCTCGTGGGCGATCTACCCGCCCGCCGCCTCTCGCTGCTCGCGAGCGGTGCGCTGTCGTTCGCCGCCAGGGTCCGCCGCACCGCCGGCGAGAACCTCGCCGAGTATCTGACCGAGGAGAGCCGCGATCTGGTGAGCAAGCCCGAGCTCGAGGAGTTCCTCCTCGGCGTCGACCAAATGCGCGAAACGGCCGATCGCGTGGACGCGCGGCTCGCGCGGCTCGAGCAGCACCTCAAGGCCAAGGCGTGAGCCGTCTGTCGACCGCCGCGCGGCTCCTCGAGATCCAGCGCGCGCTGGTGCGCCATGGGCTGGACGATCTGGTGCGCGCGACGCATCTGTATCGCCCCTTCCGGTTCCTGTTCTACCTCTCGCCCTGGACCTGGTTCCAACGCAGCGCGGGCGTCACCCGCGGCGAGCGCCTGCGGCTCGCACTCGAGGAGCTCGGCCCGATCTTCGTGAAGTTCGGGCAAGCCTTATCGACGCGGCCCGACCTGATTCCCCGAGACATCGCCGATGAGCTCGCGAAGCTCCAGGACCGGGTGCCGCCATTCGAGAGCGACATCGCCGTGGCGACCCTCGAGCGCACCTTCGGCCGGCCGCTCGCCGAGATCTTCTCGAGCTTCGAGGAGGCCCCGCTCGCGGCGGCGTCGATCGCCCAGGTGCACGCGGCGACGCTCAGGAGCGGCGAGGATGTGGTCGTGAAGGTCCTGCGTCCGGGAATGCACGAGGTCATCGAGCGCGATCTCGAGGTGCTGCGCGCGCTCGCGGCGCTTGCGGATGAGTACTGGGAGGATGCACGCCGGCTGCGCCCGATCGAGCTCGTGAGCGAGTACCGCAAGACCATCCTGGATGAGCTCGATCTTCTGCGCGAGGCGGGCAACGCCGCTCAATTGAAGCGCAATTTCGCGGGCTCCCCGCTGCTCTACGTGCCCATTGTGTACTGGGACTACTGCCGCGCCAACGTCATGGTCATGGAGCGCATCCGCGGCATCATCGTCAGCCGCATCGATGAGCTCAGGGCGCGCGGCACCAACATCGCCAAGCTCGCCGAGAACGGCGTGGAGATCTTCTTCACGCAGGTGTTCAGGCACAACTTCTTCCATGCCGACATGCATCCCGGAAACATCTTCGTGCAGATCGACGATCCGGAAAATCCGCGCTACGCCGCGGTCGACTTCGGCATCGTCGGCACGCTGCAACCCCGCGATCAGCATTACCTGGCGGAGAACTTCCTCGCGTTCTTCGAGCGCGACTACGCGCGCGTTGCCGCGCTACACATCGAGTCGGGCTGGGTGCCGCCGACCGCGCGGGTGGATGAGCTCGAGTCCGCGGTGAGGACCGTGTGCGAGCCGATCTTCAACAAGCCGCTGAAGGAGATCTCCTTCGCGCAGGTGCTGCTGCGGCTGTTCGAGACCGCGCGGCGCTTCGATATGCAAGTGCAGCCGCAGCTCATCTTGCTGCAAAAGACGCTGCTCAACATCGAGGGCCTGGGGCGCGAGCTGTACCCGGAGCTCGACCTGTGGAAGACGGCCCAACCGATTCTCAAACACTGGATGCGCGAGCGGATGAGCCCCTGGGCGGTCCTGAAACAGCTCCGGGGTCAGCTTCCGGACACGGTCGAGGCGCTCAAGAAGCTCCCGCAGCTCTTTCAGACCGCGGTGCGCGAGGCTTCGGAGGGCCGGTTGCGGCTCACGGTCGAGCATCGCGGTATGCTGGAATTGCGCCGTGAGCTGCAATATTCGAATATGCGCCGCGACATCGCACTCGCCGCGGGCGTGCTCTGGCTGTCGGGATCGGTCTGGCTCACGGCCGCGCAACACTACCGCTGGCTCGGCTGGCTGCAGATGGCGGCGGCCGTCCTTTCGTTCGCCTGGTATCGGTCCTTGAGGCGGCAGGTCAAGTGAGAATCCCGATTGAGAGCGGAACCAGCTATCGCGGCCGGAACGCGCGCCCGAACTGGCTCGCCTTGGTCGCGTTCATTGCCCTCGCCCTGGCGGCCGGAGCCGTCGGCGTTGTGTTCTCGCCCGCCCGCTCGCCCGCGGCCGCCGCGTGGTACGCGTCGCTCTCAAAGCCCCCCTGGATCGCCCCGAGCCATTGGTTCGTGCCGATATGGACGGTGATGTACGTGCTCATGGGCGCCGCAGTGTGGCTGGTCTCGCGCGAGCGCTATCACACGAAACTCCAGGCCGCCTTGACCGCCTACGCCGTGCAGCTCCTGCTGAACGCCCTCTGGGCCCCGCTGTTCTTCGGAGAGAAGAACGTGGGCGCGGGGCTCTTCGACAGCGTCGCGCTATGGCTCGCGATCCTTTGGACGCTGCGCGAATTCTTCGCCGTGCGCCCGCCCGCCGCGTTGCTGCTGATGCCGTACCTCGCCTGGGTCAGCTTCGCGATGGCGTTGAATTTCAGCCTCTGGCGCCTGAACCAATGAGCTTCGCTCCCCGGCCCCCTAGCACCCATCTGCTCGCCGGCGGCGAGTACTCCGTCATGCTCACCGCCGCAGGCTCGGGCTACAGCCGCTGGCGGGACATCGCCGTGACCCGCTGGCGCGAGGATCCGACGCTCGATCCCTATGGCTTCTTCGTGTTCCTTCGCGACGTCGACAACGGCACGGTCTGGTCGGCCGGGTACCAACCGGTGGGCCGGGAGCCCGAGCGCTACGAGGTGTCCTTCTCGGAGGGTCGGGCGGAGATTCGGCGTAAGGATGGTCCGATCCTCACCACGAGCGAAGTGATCGTCTCGCCCGAGATGAGCGCCGAGGCGCGCCGCATCTCGATCACCAACACCGCGCGCACCACGCGCGAGATCGAGCTCACGACTTACGCCGAGGTGGTGCTCGCCAACCCCGCCGCGGACGCCGCTCACCCCGCCTTCTCCAAGATGTTCGTGCAAACCGAGTACGCGTCCGACGAGGGAGCGCTGCTCGCGACTCGCCGCACCCGCGAGCCCGGCGAGCCGTCCGCGTGGATGTTCCACGTCAGCGCTCTCGACGGCCGCGCCGTCGGCGCGCTGCAATTTGAGACCGACCGGGCCCGCTTTCTGGGTCGGGGCCGGGACCTGCGCAGCGCAGTGTCGATCGTCGACGCCCGCCCGCTGTCCGATACCACCGGCACCGTGCTCGATCCGGTGGTCTCGCTCAGGCGCCGGGTGCGCGTGCCGCCGGGCGCAACCGCGCGAATCGATTTTTGGAGCGGTGTTGCGCCGAGCCGCGCAGAGGCGCTCGCGTGCGCCGGCAAGCTGCGCGAGATGGCGGCGTTCGACCGCGCCAAGGCGCTCGCCGCCGCGCACGCGCAAGCCGCGCTCGACGATCTTAAAATCTCGAGCGACGAGGCGCTCGAGTTTCAGCGCACGGCAAGCGGGGTGCTGTACTTCGGCTCCGCGCTGCGCGCGGCGCCCGAGATTCTGTCCCGAAATCAATCGGGGCCCCCGGTTCTGTGGGCCTCCGGCATCTCCGGCGATCTGCCGATCGTGCTGGTCGAGATCGAGGACGACAGCGGCCTGCCGACCGTCGAGCGCATGCTCCGCGCCCACGCCTACTGGCGCCTGAAGCGGCTTGCGGTTGATCTCGTGGTATGGAATGAAGCTGCCGACGCCGCGGCGCTCGCCGCCAAATTGGAGGCGGCCGTGGGGGAATCC
>JBEKVP010000239.1:0-4736 GCA_049513935.1 Steroidobacteraceae bacterium | reverse complement strand
ATTGCCGCGTCCAGTGTGATCGGGCGGCGCGCGCCGCGGCAGGGGCGCACCCCGCAACAGCCTGTCGTCGTGCTCTGACGGTAATTGGTCTATTTCCTACACACGCTGAAGGTGACCGAGGGCGCGGCGGTGCGAGCACCGCGCCGCCATACAGTAGTGCGCGCCGCGGAGTACTGGATTTACGATCCAACTTGCGGGGCGTACAGTTTGTCCATGCCGCGAAATTTCATAGGCTCAAAGCCACTCAAGGGGAGGGGCGCGTCGTCCAATCCCGCGGGCCGATTCGACTCGTTGACGATCGAGAAGAGCGATGATGGGTGGTACCAGGACGAAACGCCCGATTTTCTCGCCGAGACGGTATTGCCCGACCGTGCGCGCGGGATCATCTCCACCAACGATTCGCCCGATGTCGGATTCGAGCAATCGATCAACCCCTATCGCGGCTGCAGCCACGGGTGCGTGTACTGCTTCGCGCGGCCGAGCCATGCCTTCCTCGGGCTCTCGCCGGGGCTGGACTTCGAGACGAAGCTCTTCTACAAGGCCGATGCGGTGACGATTCTCGAGCAGGAGCTCGGCAAGCCGCGCTACGTCTGCAAACCCATCGCGCTCGGCATCAACACCGACGGCTATCAGCCGCTCGAGAGAAAGCTCGAGGTGACGCGCAGCATCCTCGCCGTGCTCGCGCGTTGCCGTCACCCCGTGACCATTGTGACCAAGAGCGCGCTCGTGCTGCGCGATCTCGATTTGCTCACCGATCTCGCCGCGGATCGGCTGGTGTCGGTCATGATCAGCATCACCTCGTTGACGGACGACATCAAGCGCACGCTCGAGCCGCGCACCGCCTCGCCGCACGCGCGCTTGCGCGTGGTGCGGCAGTTGTCCGAAGCGGGCGTCCCGGTGGGCGTGCTGGTTGCTCCCGTGATCCCGGCGCTCACGGACCACGAGATGGAGGATATCCTCGCAGAGGCGCGCGCGGCGGGCGCGAGCACGGCGGGCTACGTGCTGTTGCGGCTGCCTCACGAGTTGAAGGTGATCTTTCGCGAATGGCTCAAGGACCACTTCCCGGACCGGGCCGCGCACGTCATGTCGCTCATCAATCAGGCGCGCGGGGGCAAGGACTACGACTCACAGTTCGGCGTGCGGATGAAGGGTACCGGCGCGTACGCGGAACTCTTGCGCGCGCGCTTCGAACTCGCGGTGCGCAAACTCGGGCTCGAGTCCGCGGACGAGCGCTACGATCTCGACACGTCGAAGTTTCGCGCGCCCGGCCCGGCGGGATCGCAGCTCACGCTCGGGCTTTGAATTTTATCAAAGCCCGGCGCGAACGCCTGCCGGCCGGTCGTGAACCTGTTCCGGAAGCGTCGGGCCGTTCTTGATATAGCTACCTATATCTTCTACCGTGGTACGGTGAAAACCGCGCTCGCAAAGCTTGATCGGCGGATATCGGTCGCGCCGATGATGGATTGGACCGACCGCCATTGCCGCTACGTGCATCGGCTGTACGCGCCGCACGCGCTGCTTTATACCGAAATGATCGTGTCGGCGGCGGTGGTGCGCGGCAATGCGCAGCGCTTGCTCGCGCACGATCCGCTCGAGCGTCCGGTGGCGCTGCAGCTCGGGGGCTCCGATCCCGGTGAGCTCGAGGAAGCCGCGCGCGTCGGAACTCAAGCGGGATTCGCGGAGATCAACCTGAACGTCGGCTGCCCGAGCGGCCGTGTGCAGAAGGGCGCGTTCGGCGCATGCCTGATGCTGCGTCCCGCGCTGGTCGCCGAGTGCGTGCGGCGCATGCGCGCGGCGACGCACCTGCCGGTCACGGTGAAGTGTCGCATCGGCATCGACGAGCGCGACGATTACGAGTTTTTTGCCGAGTTCGCGGCCGCGGTCGCGGACGCCGGCGCGGGCGCGCTCATCGTGCATGCGCGTGCCGCCCTCCTCGGCGGATTGACGCCGAAGGAGAACCGGGAAATTCCGCCGCTCAAGTACGAGTATGCGTATCGACTGAAGCGCGAGCGGCCGGAGCTTGCGGTGGTGCTGAACGGCGGCATCGCAGAGGCGGATGCCACGCCGTTGCATCTCGCCCGGGGTCTCGACGGGGTGATGCTCGGCCGCGCGGCGTATCACCGTCCGGAGTTGCTGGCGCAGCTCGAGCGGGCAGTCATCGATCCCGCCTGGCGTATACCCGAGCCGCGGCAGATCCTGGAACGCCTCGTACCCTACGCGCGCGCGCGGCTCGCCGAGGGCACGCGGCTGCACGCCATCACGCGCCACCTGCACGGTCTCATGGCGGGGCGCGAGGGGGCCCGGGCCTGGCGGCGGTTTCTGTCCGACCTCGCCTCGCGGCCGGATGCCGCGCCGGAAACCCTGTTTTCAGCGCTGCCGTTGCTCGATCAGGGGCTGGCCGCCTAAACGACTGAAGCGTTCGGTGCCAGGTTAAGTATAATTTGATGGCGCAATGGGAAAGGAAGTCGAACTGGCGATCCTGTTTGCCGATGTGGTCGGCAGCACCAAGCTGTACGAACTGCTTGGCGACTTGCGCGCGCGCGACATGGTGGGGATCTGCATCGAGGTGATGCGCGCCGCCACGGAGCAGAACCACGGTACGGTCATCAAGACCATGGGCGATGAGGTCATGGCGACCTTTCCGACGGCGGACGATGCCCTGAATGCCGCCGCCCAGATGCAGAAGCAGATCGTGCTGCACCCCTCGCTCAAGGTCGAGGAGCAGACCGTGGCGATCCGCATCGGGTGCAACTTCGGACCCGTGGTGCTCGAGAACCGGGACATTTTCGGCTCGGCCGTGCATACCGCGAATCGCATGACCAGCCAGGCGAAGGCAGGCCAGATCATGACCACCGCCACCATGGTCGATCAGTTGTCGAGCGAATGGCGCGCCTCGGTGCGCCAGATCGACATCGCGACGCTCAAGGGGCGGTCGAGCGAGGTGGCGCTGTTCGAGGTGCTCTGGCAGACCGAGGACATCACCAGCATGGTGCCGCAGATCGCGATCACCTCGCGCGAGCGCTCCAACAAGGGGCAGCGGCTGCGGCTGCGCTATCAGGGACAGGAAATCCTGGTCGAGGACGGCCGTACCAACATCACCATGGGACGCGCCGAGGAGAACGACCTCGTCGTCAAGGGGAACCTGATCTCGCGACTGCACGCCCGCGTCGAGTTCAACCGCAACAAGTTCATGCTGATCGATCAGAGCACGAACGGCACCTTCGTGCTCGGCAAGGACGGCGAGGAGGCCTTCGTGCGGCGCGATTCCATGCAGATCCGCGGCGAGGGGCTCATCGGCCTCGGGAAAGCGCCCGACAGTAACTCCTCGCAAGTGATCCGCTACGTCTGCGAGGAGTGAGGCCAGAGCCTCGCGCCCGCTGACGATGCTCGCCCCGCGGGCGAAGGGCAGCCTTTACGACTCGGACGCCGCGACGCGCGCGAGGGCGTCCTCGAGCTCGCCGTGAAGCGCGGCCGGCACACGGTCCCCGAATTCGTCGAGATAGCTTCCGACGGCCTCGAGCTCCGCGCGCCACAGGGACGGGGAGACCGCGAGCAACTCCTCGATCGCTTGCGGCGAGGCATCGAGCCCGCGGGTATCCAGGTCCGCCGCGCGCGGCAGACACCCGATCGCCGTGTCGCGCGCCGGCGCGATGCCGCGGCTACGGTCGATGATCCAGCGCAGCACGCGCAGATTGTCGCTGAAGCCCGGCCAGAGGTACTTGCCTTCCGCGTCCTGGCGGAACCAGTTGACGTGAAAAATCGGCGGCGGCGACTTCAGTTTGGCGCCGACGTCGATCCAGTGTGCCCAGTAATCGGCGAAGTTGTAGCCGGCGAACGGCTTCATCGCCATCGGATCGCGGCGCACGACGCCGACCGCACCGGTCGCGGCCGCCGTCGTTTCTGAAGCCAATCCGGCACCGACCAGGACGCCGTGCTCCCAGCTTCGAGCCTGGTAGACCAAGGGTGCGAGCGTGCGCCGGCGACCGCCGAACACGATCGCGGAGATCGGCACGCCGCTCGGCGCGTCCGCGAGCTTCGAGTAGGCGGGATTTTGCCGCGCATCGACCGTGAAGCGTGAGTTCGGGTGCGCCGCCGGTCCGTTCGCCGGATCGTACGGGCGGCCTTGCCAATCGAACGCCGGCCGGCCCTCCGGTAGACCTTCCCACCACGGTTGGTTGTCCGCGGTCACCGCCACGTTGGTGAAAATCGTGTCGTGTCGGATGGTCTCGTAGGCGTTGCGGTTGGTCTTGGCGTTGGTGCCGGGAACCACGCCGAAATAGCCGGACTCGGGATTGATCGCGTAGAGCCGTCCGTCCTTTCCGGGGTGCAGCCAGGCGATATCGTCACCCACCGTCCACACCTTCCAGCCTTTGTAGCTGGCCGGCGGAATCAACATCGCAAGATTGGTCTTGCCGCACGCAGAGGGGAATGCGCACGCGAGGTAATGGATCTCGCCTTCCGGATTTTCGATGCCGACGATGAGCATGTGCTCGGCGAGCCAACCCTCGCCGCGCGCTTGCCAGCTCGCGATGCGCAACGCATGGCACTTCTTGCCGAGCAGCGCGTTACCGCCGTAGCCCGAGCCGAAGCTCTTGATGGTCAGCTCTTCGGGGAAATGCATGATGAAGCGCCGGTTCGGATCGAGCTCCCCGATGGAGTGCAAGCCGCGCACGAACTTGCCGTCGCGCGCGATGCGCTCGAGCGCGGGCCGACCCATCCGGGTCATGAGCTTCATG
>JBEKVP010000238.1:0-4740 GCA_049513935.1 Steroidobacteraceae bacterium | reverse complement strand
GAATTTGCCTGTCAATTCCTCCGCGCGGCCTTGAGCGTAATAGCCTGCGGTGTCGATGAAGTTGCCGCCCCGATCGACGTAGGCATCGAACATGCGGCGCGACTCCGCCTCCTCGGCGCCCCAGCTTTCGCCGAACGTCATCGTGCCGAGCGCGAGCGGAGACACCTTGAGGCCGGATCGGCCGAGTAAACGGAATGAATCGAGCGACAGTGCCATTGAACCCTCGCTAAGCGGCGATCGAGCCGCGTACGTAAGCGTCGATCGAGCCCGCACAGCTCAGCTTATCCTCGCCTTCCTCCAGATCGGCGTATCGGTTGATCTCGCGCACGACGGGTACCCGCACACCCCCGAGCCCTGATCCGAATTCCATGCGGACTTTGTCGCCCGAAATGATCCCGCCCCACCGCCCATCCGCGAGGATATCGAAGAAGGCCATGCGTCCTTCGGCCGTTCCGCGGCCTCCAGCTGGGTTGAGCAGCTTCTCGCCCGCCTTGTCGAGCACCAGGGGCACGATCCATGGCGGTACCGCGTAGGATTCAGTGGGCGGAACCTTGGCGCAGAACCCGCTCATTTCAACCATTGAATAAGACGCCGTGATCCGGTCCGGCGTGACCCCGAAGAAGCCGGTGATCTGTGCCTGATAGTCCGCCGGCAGCTTGGCCCCCTTGGTGCCGCCGCCGATGGACATCAGCGTCGCGGGATGAAAATCGGCGTCTCTGACGCCGCGCGCACGCAGCCGCTCCACGATGCTCCAAGCCGCGCCCCACATGAGTCCCAGATACAGCGGCTCACGATGCTTCTCGTAGAGCTTGTCGAGCCAGGCGTCGAATGCGGCCGCACGGCGCGCCTGCCGTGCGGCGGTCTCGGCCTCGTACGCCGCGATTTCCGCAGGCTTAACTTTGCCTATCGCGAGCAGGCGGCGAAGCTGCGCGGGACGCATCGTGTCCATGGCCAGCATGGGCTCCTCGATCGCCCGGTGCAGCTCCCCCGGCTTCGCCCAGCGCTCGAATTGGGCGCTGGCGACCTCGATCATTTTATGCGTGCCTTTCGAGGGCATCTGCGTGAACACGATGCGGGATCGGTCGGGCACGAAATCGGGCGATGAAAACGTAAAGGCATGCAGGCACGCGGCAACCGCATACTCCCGATCCTTGGCCGTCTGATTGAGGAAGGAGGATTTGCCCGAGGTGCCGCTCGACGCGAACAGGAAATGGCCGGCCGCGTGCGAGCGCGCAATCCACTCGTCCACGTCCCGCAGCCCCTCGACGGCAATGCGGTCGGTGGGATGGGTAGAAAGGGTGCGCAGCCAGTGGTTCATGTGTGTCCACTGCCCCGAGTCGATGAACGCCTCCGGATAGCTCTTGTAATTGGTGTGAGCGAAGAGCAGTGGGACGACGTCCTCGAAGGAGCGGATTGCGTCGACGCCCGTTTCCCGGGCGCGCTTGTCGAGCGTGCGAATCTGCTGACGACGCTCGGCAAAGCGCTCGCGCACGGCCTCGAGCTGCAGATCCGCAAGACCCGGCGGCGCTCCGCGGAAGGGATCCGGCGACTTGGCAAATTCGACCAAGGTTTCTGCGGCGCTCATGGGGTGCTCCGACTGTGCCTTCATGCTCCCGACTCTAGCGCCGGCGGCGCCCGGCGGGAGCAGCATTGCTTAGTCGCAACGGCCACACTGTCGTCGCTCCGCCCTGCGCGGTCTTGGCCGGTCCGCGCTCAGGAAATCGTGCCGACCCGGCCGCCTTCGGTGAAAATCGTGCTGCCGGTCGAGTAGCTCGATGCGTCGCCCGCCAGCAGAATCGCCGCGCCCACCGCCTCGTCCGCAGCCCCGAAACGCTTGATCGCGTTGCGCTCCGCCAACCCCAATCCCTTGTGGATGTCGGCTTCCTTGCCATCGGGGCTCATGGAGCCGACACACAGGCAATTGACGCGCGTGTGAGGCGCCAGTGCCTTGGCAAGCGAGCGCACCACGAACAGCAAGGCCGCCTTGCTCACGCCGTAGGCGATCGCCGGCGGAATCGGTGTGAATCCCCCGCAGCTTTCGACGCAAATGATGCTGCCCTTGCCGTGCTTCTGCATGTCCTCGGTGGTGAGCTCCGCGAGGCGCCACGTCGCGAGCACGTTGACATTCATCGCCTCCGTCCACACCGCATCGGTGTTGTCCCAGATGCCCTTGCCGTCCTTTCCGTACACGACGCCGGCCGCCGCATTGTTGAACACGATGTGAACCGGTCCGAATTTATCGTGCGCGGTTCTGACCAGTCGTTCCAGATCTTCCCGCCTACCGGCATCGGCGGTGACGGCGGCGGCGCGCCCGCCCTCGAGCGCATTGATCTCGCCCGCGATCCGCGCCAGGCGGTCCGGAGAGCGCGCCGAGATGACGACATTCGCCCCCAGTTCCGCGTAGGCCTTGGCGACGTGTTCGCCGACACCGGGGCCGACACCGGTGAGAATGGCCGTGCGGCCATTGAGGCGGAAGCGATCGAGTACGGACACCATGTTCAGAGCTCCTTGGCGGGGATGCGGGCCGCAAGATTTGGCCGTTGAATCACCAGATGACGCGCATTTGCGCGTCGATGCGCCGCGCCCGGATCGCCGCCTCGCGCTCAGCCGGCGTCACACGGGGCGTGTCCGCCGGAAGAGCCGCAAGCACGGCGTCGAGCTTCAGCTTCTTGACTTCCGGCGTCGGCGCCGAGCTTGCGTCGAACCAGCGCCCCTGAATCGCGCCGCTCGAATACCCCGACGTGTCGAGCCAGTTGGGCACGCCGGGATCGCGCGCCGATACGACCGCGCGAAACCAGCCGTCGCGGTCGACATGAGCCTGCGCGTCGTTGAGGCTCGCCTGATTATTCGCCCAATCGGTGGTCTGGTAGAGGTCGTTCGTGAGGATCAGCGACCAGTATTTGACCGCGTCGGGCACCTTGGCTTCGACGATCAGCGCCTCATCGTCCGAAAGCTCGTACGCGCCCTCGTAATAGTGCTGGCGGCTGAGGCCGACCATCTGCGAGACGTCGAATACCTTGAGCCGGTTGATATAGCCGGCCTGGCGCAGCTTCTCGACGTGGTCGGGAAACGTGCAGGCACAATGGGCGGCGATGGTCGGAATTTCACCGAGCCGCAAGGATAGATCCGACGCCGAATGTCGCCCCTTGCCCGGCGGCACATCCAACCGGTCGATGCCGTAGCGCGGCTCAAGCTCATCGCCCCAGCGGCAACCGACCGTGCGCACCATGAATTTCTCCGCGCGCGGATCGAGCTCCCACCAGTCGCCGCGATACCCTTCCGGCCGAACCTGACTGATGACGACGTCGAAGCGGCCCCGGTCGTCGAGCGTCAACGTATCGAAATCGAATTGCTTGAGCGCCGCCCCGAGTTTACCCGTGCGCAAGGGGTCCGGCCCGAGCTGCGCGAGAATCAACAGGCGCGTGCTCCCCCGCTCGCCCCTGATGCGGTAACTGCCGGCGCCGTCGACCATCGCGCACTTGTAAATCGTATCGGCATTCGGTTGGAAGATATTCTGCGCAAGGCTGATCTCGGGGACGAACATGGGATGGCGGCGATCTCCAACCACGGCGTCGGAGAGCCCGCGCGCGAGTCCGGCGAGCAACAGCCGGTAGGATTCCTGGACGCAGGCGGAGTCCTCCCTCAATCGCTCGGGAAGCCGGTTCATCAGCCGCGCGCCGAGCGGCTTGAGCTGATCGACGAATTGCTCCCACGACATCGGTGCGGTGGAAGTTTCGGGCTGTTCAGGCATGACTTCATCTCCTGAGGTCACGCTAGCACCACCGCCTGCGGTTGAGACAACTATCTTTCGTCGGTCGGCGCTTGGCCCCGCGTATTCTTCCCTTTGCAGCGTGCCGACGCTATAAGGACGCATGGACGTTCTAGCACCGCTGCAGCTCGCTCGCGTCAAGGGATTGCTCTCGGCGGAGACCGCGAGCAGCGTTCTCGGCGCCGATCTCCACGAGGTCGCGCGCTCATTCGAGAATTTCCGCGCCCAGGGCTGGCTGGAAGCGACGCCGCGCGGTTGGCGGCTCACTCCCGCGGGCCGTAAATTCACCCTCGGCCTGATGGAGGAGGAGCGAGCAGCGCTCGATGCCGGCGCGCTGCGCGGGCTCTACCAGGAATTTTGCAGCATCAATCTCGAGCTCAAGGCGACGATGGTCGCATGGCAGGTGCGCGCCGATGGCACGCTCAACGATCATGCCGACAAGGTCTACGATGGCGCGATTGTCAATCGGCTCTGCCAAGTGCACGACCGCGCGGACCCCGTGATTCGCCGGCTGGAGCAAGCCGTGCCTCGGCTTGCGCACTACCGGAAGCGTCTATCTCACGCGCTCGACCGGATTCGCGCCGGCGAGGCGAATTTCGTTGCGCGCCCGATCATCGATAGTTACCACACCGTCTGGTTCGAGCTGCACGAGGATCTCATCGCCGTCAGCGGCCTTACGCGCGCCGCGGAAGCGCAAGCGGGCCGAGCGCAATGACGGCTCAGCGGGCCGGGGCATCGATGCCTTCGACCCATCGTTGGATACGCGTGCTGGATGGAGCCGAGTCGCTCAACCGAAATCTCGTCGGCGGCAAGGCATGGAGCGTGAATTGGATGCGCTCCTTGGGACTGCCGGTGCCTCCCGCCGTGACCTTGACCACCGAAGCGTATGCGCGGGTGGCCGACACCGGCCACCTCCCCGACGAGTTGTGGCAAGAGCTCGTTGCCGCGATCGGATACCTGGAGCGCGTCAC
>JBEKVP010000237.1:0-4747 GCA_049513935.1 Steroidobacteraceae bacterium | reverse complement strand
CCGATGCTGCCTGTCACGCACGGCACCGAGTTCGCGCGCCTGCAGATCGTGCTCTACACGATTCTACTGGTGGTCGCCACCGTGCTGCCGGTGCTTACGGGGATGAGCGGGCTCATCTACCTCGCCGCGGCGATCGCGCTCAACGCGCGCTTTCTCTACTACGTGCTGGCGCTCAACCGCGAACAGGGCACACGTCCGCAGCTGCCGATGCGAACGTTCCGGTTTTCCATCACCTATCTCATGCTGCTGTTCGCAGCGCTCATTCTCGACCACTATCTCCTGTTCCCGATTTAGCGTTCCGCACCCGGTTTGCGCCGAAGCCGATTAGCGCGTCCGCTCAAACGAGCTGATGCGCGGCCAAGGGCAAGCTGCGGATCCGCCGGCCGGTCGCGGCAAACAGTGCATTGCAGATCGCCGGCGCCACCGGTCCCACCGCGAGCTCGCCGATCCCGCCCGGAACGGCGTCGCCCGGCACCAGCAACACCTCGAGCGCTGGCAACTCGTTCAAGCGCAGCATTCGACAGTTGTGGAAATTGGTCTCGCGGACCTGGCCGGCCTCGAGCGTGACGTTGCCCCAGAGCGCGGCGGTGAGCCCGAACACGATGCCGCTCTCGATCTGCGACTCGACGATGCGCGGATTCACGATCTGGCCGCAGTCGACCGCGCAGGTGATCCGGTGAACCTTGATTCGGCCGCCATCGACGGAAATCTCGGCGACCTGCGCAACGACCGAGGTGTATCCCTCCATGAACGCGAGCCCTAAGTACCGGCCGGGCGCGGCGCCTCCCCAACCGGCGCGCGCGGCGGCGAGCTTCACGACGTTCGCGTGCCGCGGTTTGCCGGCGAGCAGCTCCAGCCGGAAGTCGAGCGGGCTCTTGGACGCGGCGGACGCCAGCTCGTCGATCGAGCTCTCGACCGCGAAACAGTTGGGCGCATGGCTCACGGAGCGCAGGTAGCCGACGTCGACACCGATCTCCTGGCGCGTGTACGTCAGCTCGAAATTCGGTACCGCGTACGGATAGTTCTGCACGTACTCGATCACCGAATCGAACGGATCCTTGTTGGTCGGATCGAAGCGCGCCGTGATCGACGGTGAGGTGATGTGCAAGCGCCAGGCGGTGAGCCGGCCGGCGGCATCGAGTCCGGCGCTGATCTCTTCGCGCGCGGGCGGCCTGAACAGGTCGTGCGTCATGTCGTCCTCGCGCGTCCACACGAGCTTGACCGGCGCTCCGAGAGCCTTCGATGCCTCGACCGCCGCCGGAATGAAGTCCACCTCCAGCCGCCGGCCGAACCCGCCGCCAAGCAAGGTCGTGACCACGTTGACGTCGCCCGGCTTGAGTCCCGCCGCGTCGGCGGCGGCCATTTGCGCCGACTGCTGCACTTGCGTGCCGACGTAGAGATCGCAGCGTCCGTCCTTGACGTCGGCCGTGCAATTCATGGGTTCCATCGTCGCGTGCGCGAGCATCGGCAATTCGTACACCGCCGAAAAGGTCTTGGCCGCCGACTTGAGCGCGGCGGCCGCATCGCCGCTCTTTTTTGCCGAGAGCCCCGGGGCCGCCGCCGCGGCCTTCGCCAGCAGGGCCGAAATCGCGGCGTTATCGAGCGCGCCGTTGGGGCCCGGATCCCACACGATCTTCAGGGCGTCGCGCGCCTTGCGCGCCTGCCAGAAATGATCGGCCACCACCACGACGCCGCTCGCGCTCGTCATCACGCGGCGCACGCCCGGCAATGACTCGGCGGCCGCCGCGTCCACCGAAGCCGCTTTGCCGCCGAGCGTCGGACTGAGCGCGATCACGGCGTACAGCATGCCGGGCAATCGAACGTCCAGGCCGAACTCGGCGCTGCCATTCACCTTGCCCGGCGTGTCGAGCCGGGAAAGCGGCCGTCCGATCAGCCGATAGTCGGTCTTCGGTTTGAGCGCGACGGTCTTCGGCACCGGGAGCTTGGCGGCGGCCTCTGCCAGCTCGCCGTAGCGCAGTACTTTGCCCGACGGCCCCGTGATGCTGCCGGCTTGGGCGCGGCATCGGGCGGGATCGACGCGCCAGCGCGCGGCCGCCGCCGCCGTCAGCATCATGCGCGCCTGGGCGCCGGCCGTGCGCAGCTTGTCCCAGGCGTCTGTGACGCTGTTGCTCGTGCCGGTGACCTGGCCGCCGTTGGCGGCGTTGACGTACGCGTCGCCGACCGGCGCCGCCACGATCCGGATGCGCGGCAGGTCGACCTCGAGCTCCTCGGCGAGCAGCGTCGGCAGCGCGGTGTATACCCCTTGCCCCATCTCCGAGCGATCGACGAGCACGGTGATGCCATCGTCGGCGCCGATCTTGAGCCACGCATTCAACTGGCTCTGTGCAGCGGCGCCGGGCCGCGGGCCGGCCGCAAAGGCGGGCAGCGTCATGGCGAGCACGAGTCCCCCGCCGAGCGCGGCGGTGTCGCGGCAGAAATCGCGTCGGCCTGGGTCGGCCGGGCCGCGATTGGCCGGACCGCGTCCGGCCGGGCCGCGGCGCATGCGCCGGGTCAAGTCGGCAGCTCCGGCGCGAGCAACTCGGCGGCGCGGTGGATGGCCTTGCGAATACGCGGATACGTGCCACAGCGGCAAATGTTACCGGCCATCGCGGCGTCGATCTCCGCATCGCTCGGGGCGGGATTCGACTTGAGCAGCGCGGCGGCGGACATGATCTGGCCCGACTGGCAGTAACCGCACTGAGGCACGTCGAGCTCGATCCATGCGCGTTGCACGGCCTCACTCTTGTTTTGCGACAGGCCCTCGATGGTGGTGATGCTCTTGCCCACGAGCGTGGCGAGCGGGATCACGCAGGATCTCGCCGCGATGCCGTCGATATGCACCGTGCAGGCGCCGCACAGCGCCATGCCGCAGCCGTACTTCGTGCCAGTCATGCCGAGGTGATCGCGCAGCACCCACAGGAGCGGCGTGTCGGGCGCAGCGTCGATCTCGAGCGTCTTGTTGTTGACGGTTATGAAAGCCATCCCTTCCCCATTGAGCTCCCGAGACTCGCTCCATGCTACAGGAATCCCCGATTTTTGCAGCCGCCCGCCCGCCCCCGCGGGCGATGATAGGATGCGTACATGCCGGCTCAATCGGCCTTTTACTCGCGCGTCTTTGGACTGGTGGTCGCGGCCTTGCTTGGGCTTGCGCTGCTGCGCATCTTCGCGCCGTTCTTCAACGCAATGAGCTGGGCCGCGTTTCTCGCGTTCCTTTTGTACCCCTTGAATCTCAGGCTCAGGCGCCGTCTGCGCGGCAACGCCCGCGCCGCTGCCGTGATCACCGTGCTCACGCCCATCGTCGTGTTGCTGCCGCTCTCGGCGCTCTCGGTGGAGTTCGTGGCGCAAGTCTCCGCGCTGGTGCACACGCTGCAGCAGCGCTCGCGCGAGTTGGACATTCGCAGTTTCTCGGACCTGCAGCAATTTCCGCTGATCGCGCGCGCGAACGGCTGGCTTCAGGCGCACGTCGGCATCTCGGCCGATCAGGTTCAGTCCTGGGTGATTTCCGCCTCGCAGGAGATCTTGCAGCATGCCGCGGGGCTCTCCGGCTCGGTTTTCTTAGGTGCGCTCGGATCGCTCGTCGGTTTCTCGATCATGCTGTGCCTCTTGTTCTTTTTTCTGCGCGACGGCGATCTTATGGCGGCCCGCGCCCGCAGTCTCATTCCGCTCGATGAGGAGCGCAAGGACCGCTTGTTTCGCCAGCTCTCGGGCGTGACCCGAGCCATCGTGCTCGGCGTCGCCTTGACCGCGCTCACGCAGGGCGTGCTCGTGGGCATCGGTTTCGCGATAGCCTCGCTGGCCTCGCCCGTCGTGTTCGGCGTGCTGGCCGCGCTCTTGTCGATGCTTCCGGTCGGCGGCGCGGCCATCGTCTGGGTCCCTGCGATAGGATGGCTCCTCTATCAAGGCCGCTGGGGATTCGCCATCTTCATGCTGGCCTGGGGCTTGATGCTGAGCGGCCTCGAGAGCGTCCTGCGGCCGTTCTTGATCTCGGGACGGGCGCGAATTTCCGCGCTCGCGATTTTCATCGGCGTTCTCGGCGGGATCCCGGCGTTCGGCGCCATCGGCATCATCTTGGGTCCGGTGGTGCTATCCCTGGTGCTCGCCTTGATCGAATTCGCCGAGGAGCCCAGGCAGGGCGGGCGGCCCGCTGCCGCGCCGGATTCGTAACCGGCGGTGATCGTTGAGATAAGCCGCCTCAAGGGTTCGCGGACCGCCGCTCTACAGTACAATCCGCGCCCCTATGGATGTTTCTCACTTGCTCGACGGGCTCAACGACGCGCAGCGGCAGGCGGTCGCCGCGCCGCTCGGCGCCGCGCTCATCCTGGCCGGAGCCGGCAGCGGCAAGACCCGCGTGCTGGTGCACCGGGTCGCCTGGCTCATCGAAGTCGAGGGAGCCTCGCCGCACAGCATTCTCGCCGTGACGTTCACCAACAAGGCGGCGGCCGAGATGCGCCGGCGCATCGAGACCCTGCTGGGACATCCGGGCGGCGCGCTCTGGATCGGAACCTTCCACGGTCTCGCGCACCGGCTGCTGCGTCTGCATTGGCGCGAGGCAGGTTTGCCGCAGAGCTTCCAGATCCTCGACTCCGAGGACCAGGCACGGCTTTTGCGCAAGGTGCTGAAGGCGCTCGATCTCGACGAGACGCGCTGGGTGCCGCGGGAGATCCTGTGGTTCATCAACGCGCAGAAGGACGAGGGGCACCGGCCGAAACACCTGAAAGACGACGGCGACCCGACGCGCCGCAAGATG
>JBEKVP010000236.1:0-4748 GCA_049513935.1 Steroidobacteraceae bacterium | reverse complement strand
GCCGGTATCCATGAACGGCCCTTCGATGGTGATCTGTCCGGCTTTCAAGGTGAGAGTCCAGAAGCACTCCCAGCTCTTGCCGACGACCGTGCGTACGCAATAGCCGTTGTCGGAACCGACCTGCGTCTTGTTGGCCGCGTCGTAGACCTTGTTCGCGAACACCAATAGATCCCCCACCGAGTCGCCCTTGGCGCCGAGGTCGACGGTCGTCTCCCCCACCGGGCGCTCAACGACGGCGATCTGTTCCGCGCCCAACGCCGGCAAGCTCGCCAGCGCCGCGGCGGCGGCCAGCAGGCGGATCGATAAAGTACTCATGCAATCTCCCCTCGGTTGTTGGTTCCCCATGATACCAAGCCCGACACGGCCGCGCCGCCGCGACGCACCCCGCCATCAGCGCCGCTTCAGCGCTTCCAGCTCGTCCAAGGTGCGCGGCCAATCCGCACCGAGCAGCCGCGACAGTCCGCGATCCGCGAGAAGCTTGCCGCCCGTCTGACAGCGAGCACAGTAGTTCGTCTCGTTGTCTGCATACCGGATGCGCTGCACCGGCTCGCCGCATCTCGGGCACGGCTTGCCGTAGCGCCCGTGCACCGCCATCTCGTCGCGGAACGCGGTGACTTTCTCCGGAAATCCGCGCTGAGCCTCCGCGCCCAGCCGATCGATCCAGGTACGCAGCGTATCTTGGGTCGCCGCGAACAGCCGCGTCCATTCCTCGGGCTTGAGCTTGTGCGTCAGGGCGAGCGGCGAGAGCTGCGCGGCGTGCAGGATCTCATCCGAGTAGGCGTTGCCGATGCCGCTGAGGACGCGCGGATCGGTCAGCGCCCGCTTGAGTGTGCGGTTCTCCTCGGTGAGCGCCGACTTGAACGCGTCGAAACTGCTCGACAGCACCTCGATGCCGCCTGGATCGAGCAAGTCGAGTCCCGCCTGACCCTCGACCACGTAGAGCGAGGCTCGCCGCTTGGTGCCGGCCTCGGTCAAGACCAAGGAGCCGTCCTCGAAGTCGAACGCCGCGAGAGTGTTCCTGCCTGAGAGTTTTGCGCCCGGTCCCCGCCAGTGCAGGCGTCCGGCAATCATGAGGTGCACGACCAGCCACAGGTTGCCGTCGAGGCCGAGCGCCAACCGCTTACCGATCCGGCGCAGCTCCCGCACGGTGCGTCCCTGCGCGAGAGCGATCGGGGGTTGCGCCGTGCGCAGCAGAAACGGGCTTAGCAGCCGGACCCCCAGCAGCCGCCGCCCCACGACACGGGTTTCGAGCGCGGAAAGGTAGGCGGCGATGTCCGGCAACTCGGGCATCCCGGCATGATGCCCGGCGGCTCGAGCGGCCGAAAGCGGCGCGACCTCCGTGCGCTGCAATGCGCGCTCGGCCGCGGACCGAAAAATAAATCCGGCTTTTCGCCACGATCCGCGCATCCGCCCACAGCGGGCGGCCGAAACCACAGCTGTGAATCGGATTTCACGGCAACACCTACTAGCCTTGAGGGGAAATTCCTATGAAGAGAGCAATCTACGGCCTCGCGATGGCGGGCGCCGCGCTCCTGCCCGCGCTCGCCGGTGCATCCAGCCACCGCGAGGCGCCGGATATCGCAGGCAGACCGCGCGTCGACGGCACGGATTTCTACATGTTCCGCAGCTACGAGCCGGGACGAAGCGGTTACGTGACGTTCATCGCCAATTACATACCGCTCGAGGAGCCGCAAGGCGGACCGAATTTCTACGATCTCGACGAGAACGCCGTCTACAAGATCAACATCGACAACCAGGGCTCCGCCCGGCCGGCTCTGGTGTTCGAGTTCAAATTCAAGAACCTGTTGAAGGGTCTGGCGGTGAGCGCGGGTGGGCAGAATGTCCCCGTGCCGCTCGTGAATATCGGCCCGGTGAACACCGCCGGCGCCAACCTCAATGTGATACAGACGTACACCGTGCGGGTGGTGCGCAACGGCAACGCGCAGGGCGCGCGCTGGGTCGAGAACTTGACGACGCCCGGCACGACCTTCTACAAGCCAGCCGACAACATCGGCAACAAGTCGATTGCGGACTATCCGAGTTATGCCGCGCAGTTCATCTATGAGATAGCGATTCCGGGTTGCGCCCTGCCCGGGCGGGTTTTCGTGGGCCAGCGCAAGGACGGCTTCGTCGTGAATCTCGGCGAGATCTTCGACCTGGTGAATCTCAATCCAGTCGGACCTCGGGACGGCAACAAGAACGACCTCACCGGCAAGAACGTCACGTCCCTCGCGCTGGAAGTGCCCATACAGTGTCTGACCACCGCAGGCGATCCGGTCATCGGCGCATACACGACCGCCGATTTGGGCACGCTAGAGGAGCACCGCGGGGGCGCCGACCGGGACTTCGACCGCGACTACCGGCAGGTCTCGCGCCTCGGCATGCCGCTCGTCAACGAGGTGGTTATCGGCCTGCCTGACAAGGACAAGTTCAACGGCAGTCAGCCGAAGGACGACGCGCAGTTTCTCGCTTACGTCACCAACCCGTCCTTGCCCGTGCTGCTGAACGCTCTGTTCGGCGATGCGGCCAAAGTGCCCGGCATGCCACGCAATGATCTGGTGGCGGCGTTCCTCACCGGCGTGAGCCATCTCAATCAACCCGTGCACGTGACGCCGTCGGAGATGCTGCGGCTCAATACCTCGATCGCACCCACGCCGCCTTCGGCTCAGAACGATCTCGGCGTGCTCGGCGGTGATCTCGCCGGATTCCCCAACGGCAGGCGCCCGTACGATGACGTGGTCGATATCACACTGCGAGTCGCGGAAGGCGCGCTGTGCGGGGCCATCGGCAATTGCGGTGCCGAGACGAAGGATCCCAACAACGCCACCCCGTACACCGACGGCGCGCGTGCGGCGGGACCGACCGAGGCGTACCTGCATGTCACCGGACAGATCAGCCCGGAGGACACCTATCTCGGCGAGTTCCCGTACCTGTTCCCGCCGACCCCGGGATCGCCGCAGGGTGCGTTGCCCTAGTTCATTGGAAAAAGTCGCCTGCGGCGCTTTTCGGACAGGGCTCCGTATCCGCCGGCCAAAGGCGTGACTTTGGCCGGCTGCCGCGTTGCCGCGGGCGCAAGTCCGACAGGCTGCTAGAAATCCTCGGCGACTGCCTCGATCAATGTCGGGGCTGAGCTCGCGAGCGCGCCGCGCACGGCCTCGGTCAATTCCGCGGCATTCTTGGCGCGCACCGCTCCGGCGCCGCAGGCCCGGGCGAGTGCGACGAAATCGGGATTGCGGGCGACCACGTCGGTGGGAGGAATCCCGGCGGCGATCATATCGTCGCGGATCTGGCCGAGGGCCGAGTTGTTCCAGACCACCACCGGCAGGCTCAAACCGGCCTCGACCGCGGTCATCAACTCGCCGAGCGTGAACTGCAGCCCGAAATCGCCCGCGAGCGCCAGCACGGCGCGTCCGGGACTTCCGATCTTGGCGCCGATGGCGGCGGGGAGCGCGAACCCGAGGGTCCCGTATCCCGACGGGTGGAACCATTGGCGCGGACCGTCGACTGGGAACGCGTAGTTGCCGAAGTACGCGATCTGTGTCATGTCGGTGAACACGGCGCCGTCGCGCGGCAAGCCTTCGCGGATGGCGTTGAGCGCGTTCAGTTGGGCGCGGGCTTTGGCATCGTAGGTGCGCTCGATCTCGCCGCGCAGCGCCGCGGCGCCCGACTTGGCCCAGCCCGGGCGAGCTCCAGGCCGATTGGCTAGCGGAACTTCGCGTCCGCGAAGTTCGGCTAGTCCTCGCTGGATCGCATCGAGCGCACCACGCGCCTCCCCCCAGACGGGAACCTCCGCGGCGTAATGATCCGCGAGCTTGAACGGATCGATGTCGATACGGATCAGCCGGCCGCGCAGCGGCAGCTTCAAGGCATAGTAAAAATCGGTCTCGCCGAATTCGGTGCCGACCGCCAGGACGACGTCGGCCCCCGACACCAAATTTTGAATCGGCGGATGATGGAGCGAGGTGCCGAGATTCGCCGGATGATTTTCCGGGAGCAGTCCCTTGCCCGCCGCAGTCACCACCACCGGACAATCGAGCGTCTCGACGAGCCGCCGCAGTTCGCCCGCCGCTTCGCGCGCGCCGCCGCCCGCGACGATGACGGGCCGCGCCGCGTCGGCGAGCAGACGCACGGCGGCGTCGATCTGCGCGGACGGCGCCTGCGGCAGAGGCGCGGTGTCGGCAAAGCGGGTCGCCGCAAGGGCCGTCGTCTCGGACAAGACATCGAGCGGGATCTCGAGATACGCGGGGCGCGGCCGTCCGGTGCGCAACGACGCGAGGCACACGCGCAGATGGTCGCGCACATCCTCGGCGCTCGCGGCGCTGCGCGCAACGCCGAACACACCCGCCGCGAGCGCCGCTTGATTCGGCAACTCGTGCAGCACGCCCCACTGCTTGCCGAGCGAGGCGCGCACCGGCGTGGTGGCGACGACCAGCAGCGGGATAGAATCCGAATACGCCTGCGCCACCGCGGTGAGAATATTGGTGAGGCCGGGACCTGAGATCGTGAACGCGGCAGCCGGGCGGCCGGTCATGCGGGCATAGCCGTCGGCGGCAAAGCCCGCGCCTTGCTCGTGGCGCACGAGCACGTGCCGCATGCTCGAGGCGGCGAGGCCTCGGTAGAGCTCGAGATTATGAACGCCGGGAATGCCGAAAACGGTATCGATGCCGTTGGCGGCCAACAGGTCGACCAGATACCGACCGATGCTGCGAGACATGGGGAACCTTCTTGTTGAACGTTCGGTGAAAAAC
>JBEKVP010000235.1:0-4771 GCA_049513935.1 Steroidobacteraceae bacterium | reverse complement strand
CTCCCGCGCCCGCGATGCGCACCGAGAGGGAGGATCGACGCCGGTGCTTCATGATGAGCCACCTCCGCGTTTAAAGGCAGCGATGTCGCGATCGACGACTTGGTGGAGCACGGCTAAGGGTACGGTGCCGGTGCGCAACAGCAGATTATGGAAGCTCTTCATTGAAAACCGGCTGCCGAGGGCCTTTTGGGCTTTCGCTCGCTCCGTGAGGATTTCCATCTCCCCAATCTTATACGCGCACGCCTGTCCCGGCATCACGACGTAGCGCTCAACTTCGGCGACCGGGATGCCGTAGTCGATGGCCTGCTGGCGCGTCCAATGCTGGGCGTGGAGCCCGGTATCGACCACCAGGCGCCGCGCCCGGAACAGCTCGTCTGAGAGCTGCCCCAGGCGCCCCTTGGGATCCCCGTCGTACCAGCCGGCCTCCACGGCGAGCCGCTCCGCGTAAAGACCCCAGCCCTCGGCGAATGCCGAGAGCCCACCGAAGACGCGCTTGCGCCGGTAGACCGGGATATCGGGCGATTCCTGTTGCAAGGCGATTTGAAAATGATGGCCGGGGACGCCCTCGTGGTAGGTGAGCGTGCGCATCTCGAGGATCCGATAGTCCGGCCCGGGCAATGGAATGAACACCGTGCCGGGGCGCGAGCCATCGGGCGCTGGGGCGGAGTAATGCGCCGCAGCGTTCTTCTCGGTGAACGGCGGCTCCCGCAGGACTCGCACCGCCGCCTTCGGACGCAGATCGAAGAGGCTATTGGCGCGCCCCTCGGCGTCGCGCAGGATCCGCTCGTACTCCTCGAGCAGCGCCGGACGGGGATCGGGCTCGGCCGGCGGCTGCACGCTTTTCTGAAGCTGCGCATAGCGATCCGCAACCGAACCTTCGCGGTATCCGAGCTCGCGGAGCCGCAGGTCCATCTCCCGCTCGATGCGCGCGACCTCGGCGAGCCCGCGCCGGTGGATCTCGTCGGCCGTGAGGTTGGTTGTGGTATTGATGTGAAGCGCCGCCGCATACGCTTCAGCGCCGTGCGGCAAGTGCCACAACCCGGCGTCATCGGTCGCGGCGGCCAGCTCCTCGGACAGGAGCGCGCGCACGCGCCCGAACGCCGGCAACACGGCGGTTGCCACCGTGCGCTCGGCCTCCTCGACGGCCGCCGCCCGATCCTCCGGTGAGAACCCCGCGATCGGCTGCGCGCGCGTATCGAGGGAGGTGACCAGCACATTGTCCTTGGGTGCGGGTGCGAGGAAGCGGTCGATACCGTCGAGGGTCGCCTGTAGGATGAATTTGGGGGGCAGCGTCCCCTTCGCGGCCCGCTCCCGCGCGACCTCGAGCCCCTGATCGAGGACCGGCCCCACCTGGGCGAGACGGACCAGATAGTTCTGGACGTCCCGCGGCGTACGCATGGGATGAATCTGCGTCATGGAATTGACCAAGCTCACCTGCAGCCCGCGAAACTGATCGAACACGAAACGTTGATCGGCAACCCGGGCCATCCGCAGCGCATCGTCGAGCTGCCACGCGAGCGAGGCCGCGGAGATCCGCTGCGCCGGCGAGAGCGCTTTGCGGGGATAGCGCTTGAGGTGATCGAGGCCCTTCTGCGCGCGCGCGATGTACGCCGCGAGATCGGCGGCGCGCAGCGGCATGCCGTATTGACTGTCCACGGCGGCGAGCTCGCGATCCAATCCATCCTGTTCCTCGCCCGAGAAATACTGAACCGACGTCGCGGCCATCGGATTGGCGCGCATCCATTCTGCCGCGAGCCCTTCGGCGAATTGATCGAACGATTCGCGCCCGGGCGCGGCCTCGGCGGCGACGGCACGGGGCGCGGCGAGCGCCAGCAGGACGATCGAAGCTGTTACCGCCGCGCGCCCGGCCCGATATGCGTTCATACGAAGGATCCTCAGCTTGGGAAGTTCTCGGTATCGATCTCGGCCTGCGTGGCGGCGTTGTAGCGGCGCCCGGCGATGGTGCGCTGGTTCACGAGCGCGTCGAGCCGCGCGAGTATATCGGCGCTCAAGCGAAGCGATGCCGCGCCCAGGTTTTCCTCGAGGTGCCCGAGGCTGGTCGTGCCGGGGATCGGCAGCACGTGCGCTCCGCGCGCCAGGAGCCACGCGAGCGCCAGTTGCGCGGGCGAGCAGCCGGCCGTCTGCGCGAGCGCGCGATAGCCCTCGAGCAGCTCGAGGTTGCGGGCGTGATTCGGCGGCTCGAAACGCGGCATGCTGCGGCGAAGATCCCCGGCTTCGAAGCTGCCAACGTCGCCGAGCGCGCCGCTGAGAAAGCCGCGGGCGAGCGGACTGAAGGCGACGAATGCGGCGCCGAGCTCGCTGCACGCCTCGAGCACCGCGATCTCGGGATTGCGGGTGCATAGCGAGTATTCGCTTTGTACCGCGGCGATGGCATGCACGGCGTGAGCCCGCCGAAGCGTCTCGGCCGACACCTCCGAGAGCCCGATGCAGCGGATCTTGCCTTGGCGGACGAGCTGCGCGAGCGCGCCGACGCTCTCCTCGATCGGCACCGACTTGTCCCAGCGGTGCAGGTAATACAGATCGATCACGTCCGTGCGCAAGCGTCGCAGGCTCTCCTCGCACTGCCGTATGAGATTCCCGGGTCGCCCGTCGATCACCCGCCGCATGCCGTTCGGCGTCTCGACGACGCCGATTCCGCATTTGCTCGCGAGCGTGAATTGCCGCCGAAAGGGCGACAACGTGCGCCCCACGAGCTCCTCGTTGGCGCCGAACCCATAAAGCGTCGCGGTGTCGAAATGCGTGACGCCGAGCTCCAGCGCGTGCAACAAGACGAGAGCCCCGGCCGCGGGCGGCGGCGCGACGCCGTAGCCGTGGCTCAGGTTCATGCAGCCCAGCCCCAACGCCGAGACCTCGAACGCGCCGAGAGTGCGTTTGGGCAGCGATGCGCTCATATGTTCACCGGTTCATAGGTGCAATCGTTGTTTCGAGCGTCGCGCTCGGGTATTCGACGCAGCTGTTTGGGTTAATATATCAGTACATGATCCAGGCGCATCAGGAGTCGAGCCCGCATGACTAACCCCTCGCCGCGGCGAGTAATCCCGCTGAAAGTAGAGCGGTCTTCAACGCTCAACGCAAGCGAGCGTAAGGCGATATTGGAGGCCTGCGAACGCGGCAAGTCGCTGCCTGGCGGCCTGTTGCCGATCTTGCACTCTGTGCAAGAGTCGCTCGGGTTCGTGCCGCCCGACGCCATCGCGCTGATTGCTCACGAACTCAACCTCTCGCGCGCCGAGGTGCATGGCGTGGTGACCTTCTACCACTATTTTCGCACCCAGCGCAGCGGGCGGCACGTGGTGCACGTGTGCCGCGCAGAGGCCTGCCAGGCGCTCGGAGCGGTAGGCCTCGAGGCGCATGCCAAGAAGAGCTTGGGCGTCGAGTTTCACGGCACGAGCGCCGACGGGGCGGTGACGCTCGAGCCCGTGTATTGCCTCGGCAATTGCGCGCTCGGGCCCTCGCTGATGATCGACGATCAGTTGCAAGGGCGGGTCTCGGCGGAGCGCTTCGATGAGCTGATGGCACCGCTCCGCGCGCAGAGCAGGCACGCATGAGCGGCCCAAAGATCTTCGTTCCGCTGGATGCGGCCGCCCGTTCGGTGGGCGCCGACGCGACCGCGCGAGCCATCGCCGAGGAGGCACGGCGCCGAGGCCTCGACGTCGAGCTCGTGCGCAACGGCTCGCGCGGGCTCCTGTGGCTCGAGCCATTGGTCGAAGTCGAGCTCGGGGGCGTGCGCTATGCCTACGGTCCGGTACATCCGGTCTCCGTCGCAAGCCTGTTCGACGGCGGTTTTCACTCCGCGTCCGGGGATGCAGCCAAGCAGCATCCGTTGGCGCTCGGTCCCACCGAGGAGATCGAGTACCTCAAGCGCCAGGAGCGGCTGACCTTCGCCCGGGTCGGCATCACCGATCCGCGGTCGGTTGCCGATTATGTGGCTCACGGCGGCTACCGGGGCCTCAAAGCGGCGCTGGCCATGGAACCGGCGCGGATCGTCGAGAGCGTGACCGCCTCGGGGCTGCGCGGCCGCGGCGGCGCGGCGTTCCCTGCGGGCATCAAATGGAAAACCGTGCTCGGCGCGCGCGGCACGCAGAAGTACGTGGTCTGCAACGCCGACGAGGGCGACTCGGGGACGTTCTCGGACCGGATGATCATGGAAGGCGATCCGTTCGTGCTCATCGAGGGCATGACGATCGCGGCCCTCGCGACCGGCGCGGACCGCGGCTACATCTATCTGCGTTGGGAATATCCGGATGCGAAGCGCGCCCTCGAGGCGGCGATCCGCGCGGCCGCCGACGCGCACTATCTCGGCGGCAACATCCAAGGCAGCGGCCGGCGCTTCGAGCTCGAGGTGCGCATGGGCGCGGGCGCGTACATCTGCGGCGAGGAAACCTCGCTCCTCGAATCGCTCGAGGGCAAGCGCGGCCAGGTACGCTTCAAACCGCCTCTGCCGGCCATCGCGGGCTTGTTCGGCCAGCCCACGGTCATCAACAACGTCATCACCTTCGCCTCCGTACCGATCATCCTGGACCGCGGCGCGGATTTCTATAAGCACTTCGGCATGGGCCGCTCGCGCGGCACGCTGCCGATGCAGCTGGCGGGCAACATCAAGCGCGGCGGGTTGGTGGAAGTGGCCTTCGGCATGAGCCTACGGGAGCTGCTCTACGACTTTGGCGGCGGCAGCCTCACCGGCCGGCCGATCCGCGCAGTACAGGTAGGGGGCCCGTTGGGAGCTTATCTGCCGGAGTCGCAGTTCGACACG
>JBEKVP010000234.1:0-4786 GCA_049513935.1 Steroidobacteraceae bacterium | reverse complement strand
CGCGAGCAACGCGGGCAGCTCGAAGGTCGTGGCCGCGAGCTGCTCGGCGATGCTCTCGCGGCGCACCCGCACCTGCTGGGCGGCGAGCCGGGCCTCGTCGAGCGCGGCGCGCGCCGACTCGACCCGCTCATCGATCGAGGCGCGGTGCGCTTCGCGCTCGCGCAGCAGCGCGTCGAGCTCCTCGCTCGCGACGCGCGCGGCGTGTAGCTCGGCTTCGACCTGCGCGCGCAAGCCGAGCGCGTGCTCGAGCTCCTGATGGAGCGCCGCGAGCGGAGCCTCGCCGTCCTTTAGCTTGAGCTCGAGATCGTCGCGGCGCTGGGTCAGATCCTGAAGCTGCTTCTCGAGGCGCGCGAGGGTCGTCTCGAGCGAGCCATGCGAGGTGCGCCGCGACTCGACTTGCAGCGCCAGCTCGCGCGCACGCTCGAGGGCCTTCTGCGTGGCGGCTCGCGCCGCGCCTTGCTCGGCGCGCAGCCGTTCCCGCTCGCTCTCGAGCTCGAGCCGCTGCGGTTCGAGCGCGGTGAGCGCGTCGATCGCCGTCTCCATGCGACCGCGCGCCGAGCGCAGGTCCGTCTGGGCGCGCTCGAGCTCCGCCCGCACGTCGGCGAGCGCGGTCTCGAGCTGGCTGAGCCGCTTCGCGGTATCCGCCTTGCGCGCCTGCGCGGCGTCGTGCTCCCCACGCCGATCGACGTGCTCGCGGTGCAGCCGATTGACTTCGCCCTGGAATCGATCGCGGCGATCCTCATAGTCGCGGACTTGCTCGCGGGTGAGATCGAGCCCCCGCTCGCGCTCCTTGACCTCCGCCTCGAGCCGCGCGGTCTCGGTGCGCAGCGTGCGCAGCGACTCCTCGCGCTCGATCACGCCGGTGTGCGGCTCGGGGTCGCGGGATAAGCGCAGCCAATCGGCGCCCAACCAGACTCCGTCCCGCGTCACCACCGATTGGCCGCCCGACAGGCCGCGGCGCACTTTGAGCGCCTCCGCCAACGTCTCGGCCGCGAACACCGGACCGAGCACGGAGGCGAGATACGGCGCTCCCGCGACCTTGGCCCGCAAGCTCGTGAGGTCCGGGCCCGCGGATGACGTCTCGGCATTCGCGCTCACCACCGCCAAGTGGCCACCGTCGAAGCTCGCGAGCAGATCCGTGACCGAATCGAGGTTGTCGACACACACCGCCTCGAGGTAGGAGCCGAGAACGGTCTCGACCGCGCGCTCCCAGCCATGCTCCACACGCAGCTGCTGCGCGGCGCGCGGCTTGCCGTCGAGCGCCTGGGCCTTGAGCCATTGCGTGACCTTGCCCGACGCCTTGCCGAGCGCGGCCTGCTGCAGCGCTTCGGTCGATACCTGTTGGCCGAGCGCCTGCTGCCAGCGAGCGCGCACGGCGTTCAGCACTTCGGTCTCGCCGCGCTCGCGCTCGCGGGCCGACGCCAGCTCCTTGAGCAGCTGCGCAAGCTCTAGGGCGGCCTTTTGCCCGGCGTCGCGCGCGAGATCCGCCTGCTCGGCGAGCGTCTCGAGCGCCGCCGCGGGCTCAAGCTGCATGAGCGCCGCGCGCTCGCCTTCCTGGCGCTCGCGCTGCTGCAGCAGCCGGTGCTGCTGATTCTCGAGCTGCTCGATACGCGCGCGCTCGACCTGCGTCTCGCGCTGTCCCGCGGCGACCGATTGCGCATACGCGTCCGAGGCTTGCTGCCAGGTGGCGAGCGCCTGCTCGCAGCGCTCGAGCCCGAGCGAGGCCGCGCGCTCCTCCTCGTGCGCCCGGTCGAGCCCGGGGATCATGGTCGCGAGCTCGCGGGCGATCGCATCGAGCTGGCTGCGATCGCGCTCGATCACGCCGGTGAGCTCGTGCACTTGGGCCTGCGCCTGCTCGCCATCGGCGCGCAGGCGGTGCTGCGTGTCGCGCGCGAATTGAATGCTCTGCTCGATGCGGGTGACATCGCCGCCGGCCGCGTAGAAGCGCTCCTGGATGGAGTTGAGCGCGTCCGCCTTGGCGGATTGCTCGACGCGGATCCTCTCGATGGCGGCCTCCGCCTCGCGCAGGTCCGCGATGACCGCGTGCATCGCCGTTTCGCAGCGCCCGGTAGTCTCGTCCCGCACCCCGGCCTCGTGATCGAGCCCCGAGAGGCGCAGCGCGAACAGCTCCGCCTGGCGCTTGCGCTCCTCCTCCTTGAGGACCTGGTAACGGCGCGCGGTGGCGGCCTGGCGCTGCAGATGGCGGATTTGCTTCTCCACCTCCTCGCGCAGATCGTTCAACCGATCGAGGTTCTCACGCGTCTGCCCGATCCGGCTCTCGGTCTCGCGCCGGCGCTCCTTGTAGCGCGAGATGCCCGCCGCTTCCTCGAGAAACGCGCGCAGGTCGTCCGGGCGCGCCTCGATCACGCGCGAGATCATGCCTTGCTCGATGATGGCGTAGCTGCGCGTTCCCAATCCGGTGCCGAGAAACAGCTGCGTGATGTCCTTGCGGCGAACCTTGGTGCCGTTGATGAAATAGTCCGAGGTGCCGTCGCGGCTCACCGAGCGGCGCAGCGCCACTTCGTTGTAGCTCGCGTACTCGCCGCCGAGCTTGCCCTCGGAATTGTCGAACACCAATTCCACGGAGGCGCTGCCCAAGGGCTTGCGGGCCGAGGAGCCGTTGAAGATCACGTCCGCCATCGACTCGCCGCGCAGGTGCTTGGCGGAGATCTCGCCCATCACCCAACGCACCGCATCGATGATGTTCGATTTGCCGCAACCGTTGGGACCGACGACGCCGGTCAAACTCGAGGGAAAGGTGACCGTGGTCGGATCGACGAACGACTTGAAGCCGGCAATCTTGAGTTTCGTAAGGCGCATCAGTGTAGATCACCTGGTGTGGCGGGATCAGGCGGCGGTCGCGACCGCTCCAGTGCGTGCCGCCGATGTGGCGCGTAGTGTAAAGTAATCGCAACATTCGTAAACCCCTCGTGGATCGATGACGAGCTCGTTGGAAACTTTCGCAAACCCCGCGCCGGAGCGGGACTACACCATCCGCATGACGCTTCCGGAATTCACCTGTCTGTGTCCGAAGACCGGCCAGCCCGACTTCGCCACGATGAAACTCGAATACGTCCCCGATGAGCGCTGTGTCGAATTGAAATCATTGAAGCTTTACATCTGGTCGTTCCGCGATCGCGGCGCGTTTCACGAAGCGGTGACCAACGAGATCCTGCGCGAGCTGGTCGCGGCCACCGCTCCTAAGTTCCTGCGGCTCGTGGCCGAGTTCAACGTGCGCGGCGGCATCTATACGACCGTGGTCGCGGAGCACCGAAAGGCCGCATGGGAGCCCCCGGCGCCGGTCGCCCTGCCCTAATCTGCCAGTAATCTTGCAGGACTCGTCCGCCCGCGGCGCGGGTCGCCTTTGATCGCCCGAAGATTAATCATATTAATCAATGGGTTAGGCGCCCAAAAAGATGAGTGTTCGACGGTCTGTACAGGCCGTTGGGCGTCGGTATAATCCCGCGCTCTCTCTTTGGAGGCGGAGACTGCAAATGCCCTCGAAAAAACCCAATAAAGCGGCGAAGAAGCCAGGAAAGGCGATCCCCAAAAAAGCGGCCCGCAAGGTGGCCGTCGTCAAAAAGGCGGCGCGCCCGACACCTGCTCTCAAGCCCACATCATCGAAGGTACCAGTGAAACCGCAGAAACCGAAACCTGCCGCGCCTAAACCGGCCGTGGCCAAACCCGCCGCGGCCCCGACCAATCACGTCGCCCATCCCGCGCGCGTGAAGCCGCCCATCGTGGCGGCCGCTGACGCACCCGCGCCGCACGAGCCGTCAAGCGAGAAATCGCCGCCGATCAAGTTCGACTCGCGTCCCTTGGTACTGCCCACCCGCAGCGCGCCGAGCGACGAGGAGGCCGACGGCGATCGAGACGGCTCCGCGAGCCTCCTGGCAGGCCCGCGCAACGTAAAGCCGTACATCGCACGCCGCGGCGAGCAGTACATGAGCAAGGAACAGCTCGAGCACTTCGCCCGCATCCTGCAGACCTGGAAGCGCGATCTCATGGTCGAGGTCGACCGCACCGTGCTGCACATGAAGGATGAGGCGGCCAACTTTCCCGATCCGAACGACCGCGCCACGCAGGAAGAGGAGTTCAGCCTCGAGCTGCGCACTCGCGATCGCGAGCGCAAGCTCATCCGCAAGATCGACGAGGCCTTGAAGCGCATCGAGGACGGCTCGTACGGCTACTGCTTGGAGACGGGCGAAGAGATCGGCATCAAGCGCCTGGAAGCGCGGCCCGTGGCGACGCTGTCCGTCGAAGCGCAGGAGCGGCGCGAGCGCCGCGAAAAGCAGTACGGCGACCGCGACGACCGGTACCGCTGAGGCCGCACCTCGCCGCTCGTACGCGGGCCGGCCGCCTTCGGGCTACGTGGGGCGATTCGCCCCCTCGCCCACCGGCGATCTGCACCTCGGATCCTTGTATACCGCCGCGGCGAGCTATCTCGACGCGCGCGCGAACGGCGGGCGCTGGCTCGTGCGCATGGAAGACGTCGACCGCACGCGCGAGGTGCCCGGCGCGGCGGCCGGTATTCTCGGCAGCCTGGAGTCGTTCGGATTCGAGTGGGACGGTGAGATCGTAAGGCAGGCCGAGCGGGATGCGCACTACGCCGCCGCGCTCGAAGCGCTCGAGGCGCGCGGCCTCACGTTCGAGTGCACGTGCAGCCGGCTCATGCTCGCCGAGGAGGAACGCTATCCGGGGTCTTGCCGCATGCGCGCGCCGCAGCCCGGCATTTTGTCCGCGATCCGCCTCAAAGTGAATCCGCGCGAGGTGCAGTTCATCGACC
>JBEKVP010000233.1:0-4790 GCA_049513935.1 Steroidobacteraceae bacterium | reverse complement strand
CGAGCAGCGATCGAACCGGCGAACGGAAGGCGCGCGGGAACGGGCTGCGCCCGTTCAGCAACGCAACGATGAGCAGGATGATACTGCTGCGCACGAACATGATCTGCCAGACCGAGAGGTCCCGGACCAGGAGCTTGGCCAAGGCATCGTGCACCGGAAATACGAAAAAAGCCGCCAGACCGAACAGGACTCCGTGCAGGCCGGAGTTCGCCTTGAATAGTCTCATCGCGCTCCGAGGTGCCGACCGTCCGCCGCGTCCTGCCGCTTGAGCAGCCCCAGACGCTCGCGCGTCTGCGCCGCGCCGAGCACGCGCGCGCCCAGCAGCTCGATGATCTTGACGGCACGCTCGACCAGCTGGGCGTTGGTTGCCGGCACGCCCTTTTCCAGGTAAAGATTATCCTCGAGTCCGACGCGCACGTTTCCTCCGAGCAGCACGCTCTGCGCCACCATCGGCATCTGCATGCGCCCGAGACCAAACGCCGACCATGGGCTCCCGGGCGGGAGCGCATCGCGCATCGCTCGCATGCCCTCCGCGGAGGCCGGTGCGCCGTATTTGATGCCGAGACACAGCTGAAACAGCGCCGGGCTGTGAATGACGCCTTCGTCGATGAGCTGTTTTGCGAGCTCGATGTGTCCGAGCTCGAACACTTCGAGCTCCGGGCGGATGTTGCCTCGCTGGTAGGCGCGCGCCATCGTGCGCAGGTACCCGGGCGTCGTCCCATAAAGCATCTCATCGAAGTTGAGCGAGCCGCAATCGAGGCTGCCGATCTCCGGCTCGAGCTCGACGATGTGCGCGATCCGCTCTGCCGGACCCACGAAATCCGTTCCCGCCTTGAAGGCGAGCGGCGCGTGCTCCGGCCCGATCATCAGGTCTCCGCCCATGCCTCCGGTGAGATTCAGGATGACCTCGGTGTTTGCCGCCCGGATTCTCGCCACGACCTCGCGAAACAACGCCGGATCGCGGCTGCCGGCGCCGCTCTTCGGATCGCGCACGTGCAGATGCACGATGGCGGCGCCGGCCGCGTGGGCGTCGAGCGCCGCGGCGGCGATCTCTTGCGGCGTCACGGGGACGTGAGGACTCTTGCCGACCGAATCGGCGGCGCCCGTCACGGCGCAGGTAATGAAAACTTCTGAGGAAATCATGGGAACCTCATCACGGACCTTCCGGAACACTACGCGCTATCGTAGCGCAGGACGCAGTGTTTGAGTCGCCGCGCGCCGCCGGCCAGGTGCGCGCCCGTTTCGCGCTAGAATCCGCCCGCCGACATGCCCACCACCAAAACCCAAGACCCGCGATCGATGCCGCCCGACGATCTGGCGGTATTGCTGCGATCGCGAATGCCGCTGATCGTGATCGAATCCCGCGACGAGCCGCAGGTCTTGAAGGCGTTGCTGCGCGCCTGCGCGCGATCCGCGGCGGAAACGACGCCCGGGACGGGCGGCTTGGGCTCGGGCTTGCCGCTCTTCCAGTGGACGGTGACGGACGGGCTCAAGCGCCTCGACGTCGATGCCGGGGTGTCTCAGCGCACCGTCGCGGAACCGGCGGAGGTCCTGAAGCATATCCGCGCGACCAATCTGAGCGGCGTCTATGCGCTCCTCGATTTTCACCCGTACCTGAGCGAGCCCACCCCGGTACGCCTGCTCAAGGACATCGCGCAGGATTATGAGCGTTGCGCGCGGACCCTCGTGCTCATCAGCTACGAGCTCGCGGCGCCGCCCGAGATCGAGCATCTGGCGGCGCGCTGCTCTCTGGCGCTGCCGGACCGCAACGAGCGCCGTCAGCTGGTGGAGGAGGTGGCGCGGCAATGGATGCGCAGCAATCCGCGCCAGGCGATCCGGATCGACAACCGTGCGCTCGCGCTGCTGGTCGAGAACATGAGCGGCCTCTCTGCCTCCGATACCCAGCGCCTCGCGCGCAAGGCGATCTTCGACCATGGCGCGATTCAGGCATCCGATGTGCCCGTGGTGATGCGCGCCAAATACGAGCTCTTGAATCGCCAGGGGATCCTGCAATACGAGCCCGATACCGCGCACTTTGCCGATGTCGGAGGTCTTGCGAATCTCAAGGGATGGCTCGAGAAGCGCTGTGCGGCGTTCGATGGCTCGGCCCCCCAGCTCGATGCGCCGAAGGGCGTGCTGCTCCTGGGCGTGCAAGGCTGCGGCAAGAGTCTCGCGGCCAGCGCCTGCGCCGGAGTTTTCAACGTGCCTCTGCTGCGGCTCGATTGCGCCGCCTTGTTCGACAAATTCGTGGGCGAATCGGAACGCAATCTGCGCGAATCCCTCGCCACCGCGGATCTGCTCGCGCCATGCGTGCTGTGGATCGATGAGATCGAGAAGGGGTTCGGCGTGGGCGATGCGGACGGCGGGGCGGCGCGGCGCGTGCTCGGCGCCTTCCTCACGTGGCTCGCCGACAAGAAGAGCCGGGTATTCGTTGTCGCGACGGCAAACGATATTTCCGCGCTGCCGCCCGAGCTGATTCGCAAAGGCCGCTTCGATGAGATTTTCTTCGTGGACCTGCCGAACGCGGCGACGCGCGCCGAGATTCTGCGCATTCATGCCGCGCGGCGCGGGATCGCGCTCGATGCGGCCGCGCTCGCGCGGCTCGCCCAGGCATGCGAAGGATTTGCGGGCGCGGAGATCGAGCAAGCGGTGGTCGCCGCCATCTATAGCGCGAACGCCCAGCACCGGGCGCCCGACGCCGAGATTCTGCGCGCGGAAATCGCGGCCACCCGGCCGCTCGCGGTGGTGATGGCGGAAAAGGTCGAGGAGCTGCGCACTTGGGCCGAAGGCCGTACCGTGCCGGCGGACTGACGAGCGACCGCGTGCATGACACCACACCGCAGCTCTCTCTCGTAGAGGCGTCGAGCCTGCTCGAGGACGAGTTCGATCTCGCGGGTGATTTGGCGCCCCTGCCGAGCGAGCGCGATCAGAATTTTCTCGCGCAGACCCCGGACGGTTGCAAGTTCGTGCTCAAAATCGCGAAGTCGGACGAGCGGCGCGAAGTGCTGGAGCTGCAGAATGCCGCAATCGCCCATCTCCGGCGGGAGCTCGCGGACCTCGATTGGCCCGAGCTCCGAAGAACCGTGCGGGGCGCGCAGATTGCCGAGACGCGGGATCGTCGCGGGCGAACCCATTTCGCGAGGCTGTTTTCCTGGGTCGAGGGAACGCCTTTCGTGCACGCAGCGCCGCACGACTCGAAGCTCTTGGGCTCGCTCGGCCGCGCGCTGGCGCGAATCGACCGCTCACTCGAGCGGTTCACGCATCCGGCGATGCATCGCGCGCTGCATTGGGATCTCAAGCGCGCCGATCAAGCCTTCCGGCACGCGCATCTTCTGAGCATCGCGCAAAGGGCGCTCATCGAGGATCATATCGGCGCCTGGCGCGAGCTCCCCTGGCCGCTCCTGCGCCACGGCGTGATCCACGGAGATGCCAACGATTACAACGTGCTGGTTCGCGCGGGCGAAGTGGCGGCGCTCCTGGATTTCGGCGACATGGTGCACTCGGCGGTGGTATGCGACCTGGCGATCGGCGCCGCTTACGCCATGCTCGGCAAGCGCGATGCGCTATCCGCCGCGCGCCAGGTCATCGGCTCCTATTGCTGCGCTCTCCCGCTCACGCCCGCGGAGGCGGAGGCGGTGTTTCCGCTCATCAGCACGCGGCTCGCCATGAGCGTCTGCTACTCGGCGCACAACGCCCGGGAGAAGAGCGATGACCCCTATCAGCAGGTATCGTCGGCTCCGGCATGGCAGCTGCTCGCGGACCTTGCTGCGCTCCCGCCCGGATTTGCCCTCGAGGCCTGCCGCGACGCCGCGCTCAGAGAGCGGCGCTGACCGCGCGCGCGGCGCGCAGCGCCGTGCGGCCCGCCCAGAACGAGCGCAACATGGTCACCGCCGCGTAGATCACCACGAGCACCACCAGCCAGCGCAACCAGACGAGCGATAACTGCTTCACCACGAATGCGGCAATCAGCACGCCCGGAATCGAGCCGATCGTGAGCGCGATCGAAGTACCGAACCCGAAGCGTCCCGAACGGAAGAATTGCAGCGCCGCGGTGGGCTGCACCAGCCCGCAGGAGCCCATCATGATCGGAAACGCGGCGAGCGGATGCAGGCCGAGCATGGTTACGAGGATCATGCAGGGCGCGTACAGCCCAATGCCGACGCTCATCAGTGCGCCGAGCACGAAATTGACACCTATCGCGACCACCAGCCGCCAACCCGTCAAGGTATAGGCGACGCCTCCGCCCGGCAGGAGGTGCAGGTTGGTGGCGGCGAACACGCACCCGGCGATGAGCAAGGCCGCGCCCATCGCGAGCTGAATGGCGGGGCGCGGCAGCCGGTTCACGACCCCGGCCCCCACCCACGCGCCGAACGCGGCGGAGAGGACGGTCGTCATGAGCAGCACGGGATCGATGACGATCAATTTGATGAAGATGGCCATCTCGAGCCCTGCCGCCATGTTGAGGCCGACATTGAGCGTACCCGGAATCAATTCGTCCGCGATCTTGCCCTGGAACTTGAGGACGGCCGTGGTGGGAGCGAACGAGCCGATCCCGAGCGTATCGAAGAACGCGAACACGAGCCCCACCGGATACTCGATGAGGAGCGGCCGCTTGCGGCCGGTATAAGTCTTGCGGGAGCGAATCCAACCCGCGTAGAAGGCGATGTTGATGAGCAACAGCGCACCAAACAGAAGCTTGACCTGGAGCGACATTTAAGACCCCGCGTGGTGGGACGAGCGATGGCGTTGGCGCACAGCTTAAGCTCTTCGCAGCCCCCGGTGCGGGTGAC
>JBEKVP010000232.1:0-4792 GCA_049513935.1 Steroidobacteraceae bacterium | reverse complement strand
CGTGCTGTTCGCCGACTACACCCACAAGCTCGAGGAGGTCACGGGACACGCCAGCGCGTTCGACTTGTCGAACCCGGCGGTGATCATCGGCTTGTTCATCGGCGGCCTCGTGCCCTATTTGTTCGCGGCCATGGCGATGGAGGCAGTCGGGCGCGCCGCCGGCTCGGTAGTGAACGAGGTCCGGCGCCAATTCCGCGAGATTCCGGGCATTATGGAAGGCACAGCGAAGCCCGATTACTCGCGTGCGGTCGACATGCTCACCAAGGCGGCGATCAAGGAGATGATCGTGCCCTCGCTCCTGCCGATCGTGGTGCCGATCATCCTGGTGTTCGTCATCAACTGGCTCATGGGCCCGGGGACCGGCGTGCTTGCGCTCGGCGGATTGCTCATCGGCACCATCGTCACCGGACTGTTCGTGGCGATTTCGATGACTACCGGCGGCGGCGCCTGGGACAACGCCAAGAAATACATCGAAGAAGGCCATTTCGGCGGCAAGGGCTCGGATGCGCACAAGGCGGCGGTCACCGGCGACACCGTCGGCGACCCCTACAAGGACACGGCCGGTCCCGCGATCAATCCGCTGATCAAGATCATCAACATCGTGGCGCTGCTGCTGGTGCCGCTGCTCGGCAAGCTGATGTAACTTCGGCAGCCGGCCAAAGCCACGCCTTTGGCCGGCGGATACGCGGCTCTATCCGAAAAAGCGCCGCAGGCGACTTTTTCTAATTAATTAGATGTCGAAATAAATCGCGTCGGGCTCGGCGGCGCCGTCGCGCGAGGCGACGCGCAGATCCGGCTCTTTGAGCGATACGCGCGAGCGCGGCGGGATGCTGCGCGTCAGGAACACCGAGCCGCCGATGACGCTCTCCGAGCCGACGACCGTTTGCCCGCCGAGCACGGTAGCGTTTGCATACAGCGTCGAGCCGTTCTCGACCGTGGGGTGGCGCTTGCGCCCGCGGATGATGTGTCCGCTCGCGTCCTTCGGCAGCGACAATGCGCCCAAAGTCACTCCTTGGTACAGCTTGACGCCCTCGCCGATCTCGGTAGTCTCGCCGATCACGACGCCGGTCGCGTGATCGATGAAGAATCCGGCACCAATCTTCGCGCCCGGATGGATGTCGCAGCCGGTCTTCGAATGCGCCCATTCGGTCATGATCCGCGCCATCATCGGGACGCCCAAGTCGTGCAGGGCGTGTGCGATGCGATAGACGCTGACGGCGAGCACGCCGGGATAGGCCAGTATCACTTCATCGAGATTCGTCGCGGCGGGATCGCCGTCGAATGCCGCCTGCACGTCCCGTACGAGCAGAGCCCGGATCTCCGGCAACCGCCCGAGAAACACCTCCATCAACTCTCTGGCGCGCGGCGCGCACTCCCCGAACTCGGACCGCCCGGCTTCGCGCTCGCGCCCGTAGCACAGGCAGTGCTCCATCTCGCGCTCGATCTTCGGTGCCAGCTTGGCCAGCGACTGCGCGACGTGGGCGCCGAGATTCTCGGTACTCAGGTCGAGGCGGCCGAAGTAGCCCGGGTACATGAGATCGAGCACTCCCTGCACAATCTCCGCGATCGCTTCGCGCGAGGGGAGGTAGCGGCGCGAGATGCGCTGCGCGCGCTCGTCGCCGAGGTAGCTTTCGACGAGCTCCCCGCTCAAGCGTTCGAGCGCCGAGGCTCCGGACTGGGCGGGGGCGCGAACGCTCATGGTGCCCTCAGGCGACCGCCTGCATCTTCTCGACGTCCTCGAACAGGCCCTCGAACAGCGCGCCCGACAGATACCGCTCGCCGGCGTCCGGCAGCACCACGACGATGGTCTTGCCCGCCTGCGCCGGCTCGCGCGCCAGGCGCAGCGCGGCGGTCATGGCGGCGCCGCATGAAATGCCGCACAGCATGCCTTCCTCACGCGCGAGACTGCGCGCCACGGCGATCGCTTCCTCGTTGCTCACCTGCTCGACACGGTCGACCAAGGACAGATCCAGGTTCTTCGGAATGAACCCTGCACCGATTCCCTGAATCTTGTGCGGGGTCGGCGTGGGCGTCTGGCCGGCGAGGGTCTGACTTATGACCGGCGAGTTGGTCGGCTCGACGGCGACCGTGATGATCTTCTTGCCCTTGGTCTTCTTGATGTAGCGCGACACGCCGGTGAGGGTGCCGCCGGTCCCGACGCCGGTCACGAGCACGTCGATCTTGCCCTGGGTATCGTCCCAAATCTCAGGGCCGGTGGTCTTCTCGTGAATGTTGGGATTGGCCGGATTGTCGAACTGCCGCATGAGCACGTATTTCGACGGATCCGCGGCCGCCAGCTCCTCGGCCTTGGCGATCGCCCCTTTCATGCCCTTCGCACCCGGCGTCAGTACGAGCTTGGCTCCGAAAGCGATCAGCACCTTGCGCCGTTCCATGCTCATCGTCTCGGGCATGGTGAGCACGCAGCCGTAGCCGCGCGAGGCGGCGGCATACGCAAGTGCGATGCCGGTGTTGCCGCTGGTCGCCTCGACCAGGGACATGCCGGGCTTGAGAGCGCCGCGTTCCTCGGCATCCCAGACCATCGAGGCGCCGATCCGGCACTTCACCGAGTAGGCCGGGTTGCGTCCCTCGATCTTGGCGAGAATGGTCGCCGAGCTCGAGGCATCCAGCCGGTTGATGCGCACGAGCGGGGTGTGGCCGATGGACTTGGTGTTGTCGTCGTAGATGGGCATGCGGCACCTCGAGAGTTCGTTTGAGTAATAGCGGGATTTTCCTCCTAAGCGCGGGAGAAATGCCAGAGCGGCCGAGCAAAACCCATAGCAGTTTGTTATGAGCGCCTGCCGGGTCGTTATAAGGCATTGATTTACAGGGGAGCGGGCGTCATCGAGAGGCGCTGAGGCCGGCCGATGAAGAATCCTTGCGCGAAATCGATGCCCATCTGCTTCACCGTGTCGAGCGAGGATTGATCCTCGACCTGCTCGGCGACGATGCGGAAATGCAGGCTCCTCGAGAGCTCGATCATGGCGCCGACCATGGCCTGGTTCACCGTGTCGACCGCGAGGTTTGCGATGAACGAGCCGTCGATCTTGAGGTAGTCCATCGGCAAGGTCTTCAACGTCGAGAGCGAGGAGAGCCCGCTGCCGAAGTCATCCAACGCGAACTCGCAGCCCATGCCGTGCAAAACGGCGATGAAGCGGCGCGCATGGTCCAGATTCGCGACGACGGCGCTCTCGGTGACCTCGAAGCAGATGTCGCCCGGATTCGCGCCCGTGTGATCGAAGCAATCGACCACGAACTCGAGAAACTCCGCGTCCCCGAGCGTCTGTCCGGAGATGTTTATCGCCACGGAGCGTCCCGGCGGCAGGCGCATGCCGCCGCGCCCGAGGGCCGAGAGCACGGCCTGAACCACCCAGCGATCGACGTGCGGCATCAAACGGTAGCGCTCGGCGGCGCGGATGAATTCCGTGGACGGCGCGGCCGGCTGGCCCTCCTCGGCCTCGAGACGCACGAACACCTCGAGCGCCGGTCCGCGCACGCCGGCGCTCTGCGCATGCACGATGGGCTGGTAGTAGAGCTCGAACTTGTTGTCGCGCAGGGCGCTCTGCAGCTTTTGCAGCCAGTGGATCTCCCCGCTGTGGCGCGCCTTGGCCTCTTCCCGGACGGAGTACACGTGCACGTGCACACCGCCCTGCTTCTTGGCGATATAACAGGCGGAATCGGCCGAGTTCATGAGGTCCTCGATCGAACCGCCGCCGCGCCCGATCTCGACGAGGCCGATGCTCACGCCGATGTTGAAGATCTTATCTCTCCAGACGAACCGATAATCGCCGACGGCACGCACCACGTCGTCCGCGATCTGCCGCGCCTTCTCGAGCGGGCAGCCGACCAGCAGCAGCGCGAACTCGTCGCCGCCGATGCGCCCTGCGGTGTCCGAGTCGCGCACCGCGTCTTTGATGATGGTGGCGACCTCGCGCAGCATGTTATCGCCGGCGGTGTGGCCGCAGGTGTCGTTTACGACCTTGAAGCGGTCGAGATCGAGATAACACAGCGCGTGCGCCGCATCGCCCGTCTGCGCGGCATCCATCGCCTCGCGCAGCCGCCGCTCGAATTCCCTGCGGTTTACCAGACCCGTCAGTGCATCGTGGCTCGCCTGATAGGTCATCTGCCGCGTCAATCCGCGCAGCTCGCTGGTATCGTGCATCACGATCACGAGACCGAGCGTCTCCTTGGTCTCGGATTTGAGCGGCGTCACGCTGATCTCGACCGAGCGCTCCATGGAGCCGTTCGTGGGCACGAGCACCGCGCGCTTGTCCACGGTAACGCGTCCCCCGGTGGCCAAAGCCTTGCGCACCGGGTCCCCGAGCGAGCGGCGGTCGGCCTCATCGACGAGCGAGGCGACGTCCGCGAAGGACTTGCCGACCACTTGATCGAAGCCCTGCCCGAGCAGCGTCGCGGCCGATTGGTTGATGTAGTCGATCCGGCCTTCGGCGTCGACCGTGATGACGCTCTCGCCCATCGCGTCTAGCGTCACCATCGATCGCGGCCGGGATGCCGTGAAGCTCGGCGCGGCGTTCGGCAGCATCTCCAACGCGGTGAGCAGGAGCGCTGACTCGCCGCCGCTGTCGATGTCGGTCACGGAGAGCTCCACGCGAGTTACTTCGCCGTGCGAAGCGACCAGCTCCACCTCGTAGCGCTCCGCGGCCGGCTTGCCGGCGAGGCTGCGGCGCAAATTGCTGTCCACCAGCTCGACATATTCCGGTGCGACAAAATCCGTGAGCGGCCGTCCGATGACGTCCGGGGCGCTCATGCCGAGCATCGCCAGAAAGCGCGCGTT
>JBEKVP010000231.1:0-4808 GCA_049513935.1 Steroidobacteraceae bacterium | reverse complement strand
GTCGAGCGCCTGGCGCAATCCGGCATCGAGCGGCTGGTCATCAACCTGGCGTGGTTGGGCGGGATGATCCGGGAGCATCTCGGCGACGGATCGCGCTACGGCCTCAGCATCCGCTACAGCGAGGAAGCGCCGCACGCGCTCGAAACCGCGGGCGGCATTTTTCGCGCCTTGCCGCTGCTCGGCCCGGGCCCCTTCCTCGCCGTGAACGGCGATGTGCTGACGGATTACCCCTTCGCGCATTTGTCGCTCGACGCGGGGCTCGACGCCCACCTGGTGCTGGTTCCGAATCCGCCGCAGCACCCGGCCGGCGATTTCGGCCTGCAGGCGGGGCGCGCCGTGGCCTCGGCCGCGCAGCAGTACACCTTTGCCGGCGTGGCGGTGTACGCACCGGAGTTCTTCGCGGGCTGTGCGGACGGCATATTCCCGTTAAAGCCGCTGCTCCTGCGCAGCATGGCCGGCGGACGCTGCGGCGCCGAGCTTTACACCGGCCTCTGGGAGGATGTGGGAACGCCCGAGCGCCTGCGGGCGCTGAACGGCTAGCGGGAGTACAATTCGGGCCATGTCGGAATTCAAGGGCATCCCCATCGCGCGTGCGCCGCCGGCCGCGCGTAGCGGCGAGAAATACACGACCCCTCAAGGCTTTACCGCCATCAAGGACGGCATCAAACAGGCCGCCGCGGGCGCGGCTTCGCACCCCAAGCCGCCCTGGCTGCGCGCGCGCCTGGCCGGCGGCGCCGAGTACGCGAAGGTGCTGGACATCGTGCGCGAACACCGCTTGAGCACGGTGTGCGAAGAGGCGAAGTGTCCGAACATCGGCGAATGCTGGAATGCGGGTACCGCCACCATCATGCTGATGGGCGCCGTCTGCACGCGTGCCTGCCGCTTCTGCGCCGTCGACACCGGCAACCCGCGCGGCTGGCTCGATGCCGAGGAGCCGGAGAACGTGGCGCGTTCGGTCGCACTCATGGGGTTGCACTATGTGGTGCTCACCTCGGTCGATCGGGATGACTTGCCGGACGGCGGCGCCGCGCATTACGCGGCCGCCGTGCGCGCCGTCAAGCGGCGCAATCCGGCGACCGCCGTCGAGGCGCTGACGCCCGATTTTCAAGGCGTCCTGCGCGACGTGAGCACCGTGCTCGACTCGGGCCTCGATGTGTTCGCCCAGAACCTCGAAACGGTCAAGCGGCTCACGCATCCGGTGCGCGACCCGCGGGCGGGTTATCAGCAGACCCTCGAGGTCCTGGCCCATGCGAAGCGCCATCGGCCCGCGCTCCTGACCAAGACCAGCCTGATGCTCGGCCTCGGGGAGACCGACGAGGAAATTCTCGACACCATGGCCGACTTGCGCGCGTCATCGGTGGATATCCTCACGCTGGGCCAATATTTGCGGCCGACGCCGAATCACCTCACCGTCGAGCGCTTCGTCACTCCGGAGGAATTCGACCGCTATCGGCAGCGGGCGCTGTCGCTGGGTTTTCTCGAGTGCGTGTCGGGTCCGCTGGTGCGCTCGAGCTATCGCGCGGAGCAGGCGCTCGCGCGCAACAACGCAGGTCTCGACAACCGCCGCTTCGCCGCGCCGCCGGGGGCCGCGCGCTGATGCCCGGCTCGCCCGGGATACGGAGGCCGGCTCCGCGCGCCGCTGCGCGGGTGCGCTACCTGGGGTTGGCGCCCTACGAACCCACATGGCGGGCGATGCAGCGGTTCACCGATGAGCGCGATCCGTCGACGCCCGACGAGATCTGGCTCGCCGAGCACCCGCCCGTGTACACGCTCGGCATGAATGCCAGCCGCGAGCACGTGCTCGCGCCGGGAGACATTCCGGTGATTCAGATCGACCGCGGCGGCCAGGTGACCTATCACGGACCCGGGCAATTGGTGGTCTATGCGCTCATCGATTTGCGCCGGCATGCGCTCGGCGTGCGTCCATTGGTCGTTGCGCTCGAGAATGCGATCATTGCCTACGCTGGCGCGCTGGGCATCGCGGCCGAGGGCTCGCGCCACGCGCCGGGCGTGTACGTGGGCGGCGCGAAGCTGGCCAGCGTCGGCCTGCGCATTCGCCGCGGCGCGAGCTATCACGGGCTGGCGCTCAACGTGTCGCTCGATCTGCAGCCGTTCGAGCGCATCAATGTGTGCGGACATCCGGGGCTCGCCGTGACGCGACTGGCCGATCTGTGCGCGGTCGCCGACGTGCGCGCGGCGGCCGACGGCGTGCTGCCGCACCTGCTGCGCGCGCTCGGGTTCGATGCAGTGCGCGAGGACCCGAACGCCGGCTACAGCGCCATCAACACCGACTTGCAGGCGGTGAGCTCCCGGTAAATGGCGTCGAGCTGTGCGCGGCTCGCGGCGTGCACCAGATAGGTCACCGCCACGAAGTTGCCGTCGGCGCTGGTGCGGGTGCGCACGCTCGACTCCGCGAGCGGACCCGCATGGCGCACCACGATGGCCTCGGTGAGGGCCTTCAAGTCGCTGTCGTGGCGGCCCACGACCTTGATGGGAAAATCGCAGGGAAAATCATGGACGGGCGTGCTGCGCGGCGGAATCATAGCGCGGGCGTTCCGGCCAATTCGCGCGCGTACTCGCCAAAGGCGGCGTGCATGCGTTTGAACAGCGGCCCCGGCTTGCCGGCGCCGACCGGCCGGCCGTCGAGCGTGGTGACGGGCAGGACGCCGCGCGTGGCGAAGCTCAGCCAGATTTCCTCGGCCGAGCGCAACGCCGTCTCCTGCACGGGACTCGTGTTGCAGCTCAATTTCAGGCGCACCGCAAGGTCGGTCACCACATCGCGAGTCGTGCCCGGCAGGATGTGATGGCCGTTGGGCGGCGTGTGAATCACGCCGCCGGTGATCACATGCACCGTGGTCGATGAGCCTTCGGTGAGCTCGCCGTTCTCGAGCATGATGGTCTCGTACGCGCCCGCATCGACGGCCAATTTTTTCAGCAGCACATTGGCGAGCAATGCGGTCGATTTGATGTCGCGCCGCGCCCACCGCGTCTCCCCGGCCGTTACGGCCGCGACGCCCTGATCGAGCAGTCGGGCGGGGGTCGGTTCCAAGGCCGTGGCATACGCGAACAGCGTCGGGGCGAGTCCGTCGGGCCATGCGTGATTGCGTCCGAGCTCGGCTCCCCGGCTCACCTGAAGGTAGATGTAGGACTCCTCCCCGCCGCTTTGCGCCGCCAGCTGCGCGCAGATCGCCCCCCATTCCGGGTGCGAGCGGGGCGCGCTCATGCGAATCGCCGCGAGGCTGCGATTGAGCCGGTCCAAATGTTCCCGCAAGCGAAAGGGTCGGCCGCCGTATACGGGAATCACTTCGTACACCGCATCGCCAAACAGGAAGGCGCGGTCGAGCGGCGACACGCGCGCCTCGGCCAGCGGCAGGAATGCGCCGTTGAGATAACACAGGGGCAACAGGGCGCTCACGCGAACCAGAGCCGAATGGTATCGATGAGACGCCGCCACCATCCCCCGGCGGCGACGTTCTTGAGCGGGTGCACCGGCATGGTGGTGAGCGTCTGATTCCCCACGAACACGCGCAGCCCCCCGGCATCGGCATCCATGCCGAGCGGCGCGATCAGCCGCGCGCGCAAATCGACGCTGGTCTTGATGTCGTTCGCCTGCCCGCGCGGCAGCGTGAGGTACAAATCGTCCTTGATGCCGACATCCACCTGCGGCTGCGCCGCTTTCCATACCCGGGCCGAGCCGAGCGCGGCACCGCCCTTCACGACCAGCCGGGTGTCGTAAAAGGTGAAGCCGTAGTTGAGCAGCGCGGCGCTGGCATCTTCGCGCCCCTTCATGCTGGTCGAGCCGAGCACCACCGAGACCAGCCGCATGCCGTCGCGCAGCGCGGAGGTGACGAGACAGAAACCCGCCGAGTCGGTGTGCCCGGTCTTCAGGCCATCGACGCTCGGATCGCGACCGAGCAGGCCATTGCGATTCTGCTGCTTGATGCCGTTGTGCTCGAATTCGCGCACCGAGTAGTACTTGTAGAATTGGGGAAAATCTCGAATCATGGCGACCGCGAGCAACGACATGTCGCGCGCCGTGGTGTAGTGCTGCGGGGACGGCAGCCCCGAGCTGTTCTCGAAATGCGTGCCCACCATCCCCAAGCGCTGCGCGGTGTCGTTCATGAGCTGCACGAACGTCTCTTCGGTGCCCGCGACGCGCTCGGCCAGGGCGATCGTCGCGTCATTGCCCGATTGCACGATCATGCCCAAGATCAACAATTCCACCGACACCGGCTTGCCGAGTTCGATGAAGGTCCGTGAACCTTCGGAACGCCAGGCGTGCTCGCTCACCACCACCGGCTCGTCGAGCTTCAACTTGCCGGTCGAGAGCTGCTGAAAAACGATGTAGGCGGTCATCAGTTTGGTAAGACTGGCCGGCTCCAAGCGCGCCACGGCCTCCCGGGATGCCAGCACTTTGCCCGTGTGGTAGTCGATGACGATGTAGGCGCGGGCGTCCACGGTCGGCGCGGTCGGTATCGGGGTGTCGGCGAGCGCGAGCGCGGGCGCGGCTGCGCAGGCCGCCATCAACAACAAACTCAGCAGGGAACGGAACATGATGACCCTATACCTTCAAAAAAGAGTCGTAGTGTAGGAGCCTGTCGGACTTAGGTCCATCTGCTGCGACGGCGGGGATGCCGGTCCAAATGCGCGCGATTGCTCGTTACATAGTCCCACTATGCGCCTCGCAATCGCACCCATTTGGCCTCGGCCCCCCACCGTCTCGCGACGATGTCCCTAAGTCAGACAGGCTCGTAGCGGTGAACGATGCGCGACAGAAGGTCGCGCCGCATCAATCCAAGGCGAGATGC
>JBEKVP010000230.1:0-4814 GCA_049513935.1 Steroidobacteraceae bacterium | reverse complement strand
GTGCGCTTGACCGCGGTCACCTCCGTTTGCTCGTGGATCTCGGCGCCGCGGTTTCGCGCCCCCTTGCGCAGCGCCATCGTGAGGTCAGCGGGCGCGATGTGCCCGTCGTCCGGGTGATAGAGCGCGCCCACGAGCTTCGGCGTATCGGCGCCGTTCCCAAGCTCGACCAGCGGCCAGAGCTTCTTCACCTCCTCGGGCGTGATGATCTGGAAGGGCACGCCGATGGTGTTCGCGGTGCCGCAGTACTTCTGATACTCGTCCATGCGGTCGCGGCAGGTGGCGAGGCGCAGGTTTCCGGTGACGTGGAAGCTCACGTCCTGTCCGGTCTCTTCGGGCAGGCGCTTGTATAGATCCACGGAGTATTTGTGGAGCTGCCCGACCGTGTAGCTCATGTTGAAGAGCGGCAGGAGGCCCGCCGCGTGCCAGGTGGATCCGGCTGTGAGCTCGGAACGCTCGAGAAGCACCACGTCCGACCAGCCTTTTAGAGCGAGGTGATAGAGCGTGCTGACGCCCACCACGCCGCCACCGATCACCACGACGCGGGCATGAGTCTTCATCGAGACATCCTTAAGATGAAAATGCGCTCCGCAGTGTAACCAGCGGCCGGCCAAACACTGCGCCAATTGCGACAATCGCTTGTGCAAACGCGTCATGGGCGCCGCGGTGGAACCCTCGCGAGCCTGCAATCGGGCGCCCGGACGGCACCCATTCCATCAAAAAAACGACACGAATTTGTCGGAAATGGACAATCGAGGCGAATCCCATGGATAATACCTGACCAGGCACTTTGGGAGGCTGTCTTGGAATCGCCCGCGTTGCTGCGCAAGTGCAAGTACGCGTTTCTCACGCTCGCGAATTACTCGCTGATCGCTGTCTCGAACGCGCTCGAGCCCTTGCGCATGGCGAATCGCCTGGTCGGCACAGGGGTTTACGAGTGGTCGGTGATCAGCATGGACGGCCAACCGGTCGAATCCTCGAGTGGTCTCAAGATTTCGCCGACCGGCGCGCTCGATAAGCTCGGCTCCGTCGATATCCTGTTCGTGTGCGGCGGCGTCAATATCCGCGAGGCCGTCTCGACGGCGCTGCTCACCGCGCTGCGGCGTCTCGCGGATCGCCGCGTGCCGTTGGGTGCGCTCTGTACCGGAGGCTATGCGCTCGCGCGGGCTGGGCTGCTCGATAACTTCCGCGCAACCATTCACTGGGAGAATCTGTCGGCGCTGCGCGAGGAATTTCCGCGCGTGCTCATCAGCGATCAATTGTTCACCATCGACCGCAACCGCTTCACCTGCTCCGGCGGTACGGCGCCGCTCGACCTCATGCTGAATCTCATCGAGACCAAGCTCGGGTCGCGCATCTCGCAGCGGGTGTCGGAGCAGTTCATCGTCGATCGTGTCCGCAAGGACAAGGATCGCCAGTACATCCCCTTGCGCGCGCGCGTCGGCGTGTCCCACCGCGGGCTGATCCGCGTCGCGCAGCTCATGGAGCAGAACATCGAGAAGCCGTTGTCGCTCGAGAAGATCGCCAAGGCGACGGGACTGTCGCGGCGGCAGATCGAGCGGCTGTTCAAGCGCGATCTCAACTGCGTGCCGAAGCGCTACTACCTCGAGATGCGTCTCAAGCGCGCGCGCGAGCTGCTGCTGCAAACCGCCATGCCCATCATGGACATCACCGCGGCTTGCGGCTTTCAGTCCCCGCCGCACTTCTCGAAGTGCTACCGCAATCAGTACGGCTATCCGCCTAGCGCCGAGCGCAAGATCGCCGAGGGCCGTGTGGGCGCGGAGGGCGCCGGCGCGGCCGCGCCTCTGCAAATCGGATCTCTCTAGACAGCCCCCTTACGGGGCCGCGATACCGCCGCTGCTGCGGTGTCGTTTATGCGGTGAAAGAGGTCGCCTGGGGGTAAGCCTTCGAGAGCGCGCGAATTATCCTGCTACAACTTAAGAGGATCGTACGATGAACGCACGCGATGCAATGCTCCTCCGGTTACGCCGCAGGAAACACGAAACTGCGCTCGAGCGGGAATTCTATTGCAGCGCCGAGGAGTACCAGGTCGATCTCGACATGATCTGGTATCGCGATTGGCTCTTCGTCGGACATGATTGCGAGGTCCTGAATCCCGGCGACTACTTGACCGTGCAGATCGGGGAGTATCCGGTCGTGGTCGTGCGCGATCGCAACGGCGGTCTGAACGCGTTCCACAATTCCTGCCGGCATCGGGGCTCCAGAATCTGCTCCGCGGAGCGCGGCTCGGTCACGAGACTCGTATGCCCCTACCATCAATGGACCTACCACCTCGACGGGCGGCTGTTTGCCGCGCGCGACATGGGCTCGGGCTTCGACAAGACGCAGCACGGCCTGCACCGGGTGCATTGCGCGACCGTGGGCGGCTACATCTGGGTGTGCCTCGCCAAGGTGGCGCCGGATTTCGAGCCCATAGCCAAGCACATCGAGCCGTATTTTCTGCCGCACAAGCTCCGAGAGACCAAGGTAGCCTTCGAAACGACCATCGTCGAGCGCGCCAATTGGAAACTCGTCTGGGAGAACAACCGCGAGTGCTATCACTGCTCGGCGAACCACCCGGAACTCATCCGCACCTTCCCCGAGACGCCCACGGTCACCGGGGTCGAGGGCGCGGAGAGCAATCCGCTCATCACCTCGAAGTGGGCACACTGGGAATCGATCGGGCTGCCGAGCCGCTTTCACCTGTCCGGCAACGGCCAATACCGCACCTCGCGCATGCCGCTCGTCGAGGGGGCGGTAAGCTTCACCATGGACGGCAAGGCGGCCGTGCGCCGGCCGCTCATCGATAGCATCGCGGAGCCGGATCTCGGCACGCTGCTGCTCTTTCACTATCCGAGCACCTGGAACCACGTGCTCGCGGACCACGCGATTTCGTTCCGCTTGCTGCCGGTAAGCCCGACCGAGACGCTGCTCACCACCAAGTGGCTGGTGCACAAGGACGCGGTCGAGGGCGTCGATTACGACCTCAAGCGCATGACGGAGGTTTGGCTCGCGACCAACGAGGCGGACCGGCGCGTGTGCCAGGAGAATCAGATCGGGGTCAATTCTCCCGCCTACGACCCGGCGCCGTACTCACCGGTGCACGAGGGCGGCGTGATTCAGTTCGTGGACTGGTATTGCACGGAGCTCGAGGGCAGACTCACGCAGGATGCGAAATAGGGGCGCTCGCGGCCGACACGCTTTTCAGGGACTCTTGCAAATTTCCAAGAACTATTCGGCCTTCGGGCTGCTGCGGGGCGCGCTTTCGGGGCACGAATACTGGACGCCAGCGTGGCCCGACGCCGCGCCCAAACCGCGCTACGACGTGCTCATCATCGGCGGGGGCGGACATGGTCTCGCCGCCGCGTATTACCTCGCGAAGAATCACGGCGTCACGAACGTCGCCATCCTGGAGCGCGGCTGGATCGGCGGCGGCAATACTGGGCGCAATACCACCATCGTGCGCTCCAACTACTTGTATCCGGAGAGCGCGCGGCTCTACGATTTTTCGCTCAAGCAATACGAGGGTCTCTCGCAGGAGCTCAATTTCAACATCATGCTGAGCCAACGCGGGCTCATCCTCCTGGCGCACAGCCGCCACGACCTCGATTCCATGGCGCGCTGGGCCAACGCCATGCGCATGAACGGGATCGCCGCGGAGCTCTTGAGCGTCGCCGAGATCGCCGAGCTCGCGCCGGCGCTCGACCTCTCGCCCTCGGCCCGGCTGCCGGTGCTCGGGGGTTTCTGCCAGCGCCGCGCCGGCACCGCGCGCCACGATGCCGTCGCCTGGGGCTACGCGCGCGGCGCGGCGGCGCGCGGCGTCGACATCGTGCAGAACTGCGAAGTACAGGAGTTCGTCGAGGAGAACGGCCGGATCGCCGCGGTGAAGACCTCGCGCGGGGTGATCCGAGCCGAGCGCTTCGGGATCGCCGCCGCGGGACACAGCTCGGTGCTTGCGAACCTGGCGGGTTTCAGGCTTCCGGTCACGAGCTATGCGCTGCAGGCCATGGTGAGCGAGCCGATCAAGCCGGTGCTCGACACCGTGATCCTGTCGCCGGCTACGGGCGCCTATGTGAGCCAGTCGGACAAGGGCGAGATCGTCATCGGCGCGATGCTGGACCTGTTCGCCTCCTACGCGCAGCGCGGCAGCTTCGCCGTCAAGCAGGCCATCCTCGCCGCCACGCTCGCGCTGTTTCCATCGTTCAGCCGCTTGGCCCTGATGCGCCAGTGGGCCGGCATCGTCGACGTCGTGCACGACTCGAGCCCCATCATCGGCGCGACGCCGATTCCGAACCTCTTTATAAACTGCGGCTGGGGGACCGGCGGATTCAAGGCGATCCCGGTCGGTGGCTGGACGCTCGCGCATGTGCTCGCCACGGGCGCGAATCACCCGCTGGCGGAGCCTTTCCAACTCGATCGATTCATCTCCGGACGTCTGATCGACGAGGCCGCGGCCTCGGGGATCGCGCATTGAAATGATGCAGATACCTTGCATCCACTGCGGCTTGCGCGACGAGAGCGAGTTCGTGTGCGGCGGAGCCTCACACATCGCGCGCCCGCCGCTTACGGCGGATGACCGGACCTTAAGCGAATATCTCTTTTTCCGCGATAATCCGAAAGGCTGGTTGCTCGAGCGCTGGCGTCATGCCTACGGCTGCGGCCAGTGGTTCAATGTGGCGCGCCACACCGTGACGCATGAGGTGCGCCACGTGTACGGCATCGCCGACCCTCCGCCGCCATGACCTCGTACCGTCTCGCCGCTCCCTGCGGCACGCGTCTCGAGCGTTCGCGCCCCTTAAGCTTCGCCTTCAACGGTA
>JBEKVP010000229.1:0-4820 GCA_049513935.1 Steroidobacteraceae bacterium | reverse complement strand
CCATTACGACCCATCGGGGCGGCCGGCGCTCGAGCTCATCCGCATGCTCACCGCGCGCAAGGATCTCGCCAGCATCGTGGTCGAGAAGCCCGGGTTTCGGCTCGAGATGCGGCGCACACACCGTGCCGCGCAGAGCTAGCGCGCCCATGACGGCGGCCGGCAAGGCACGCCGCGCGGCCGGCCCTGTGCCGCGGGTTCGCGGCCTCATGTTCGACGTCGACGGCACATTGCTGCTCAGCGACCGTTCCTTGAGCGACTACGAGATACTTCCCGGCGCAGTCGAGACACTCACTGCATTGACGAAGCGCAGCGTGCCCTTCGTCTTGCTGACGAACGGCAGCGCTTATCCGCCCGCCGAGCAGGCGGGACGCCTGCGCGCGGCGGGGCTGCCGGTGCTGGACTCGCAGATGATCACGCCATCGAGCATCACGGCCGAACACATGTCACGACGCGGCATCCGGCGGGTCTTGGTGCTCGGCACGCCCGGTGTCGCGCACTCCCTGGTGGAGGCGGATATCGAGACGACGTACACGGGCGAGCCGCGGGCAAGCGATGTCGATGCGGTCTACGTGGGTTGGCACCCCGAGTGCGGCATGAAGGACATCGACGCTGCCTGCCGTGCCATCTGGGCGGGCGCGAAGCTGTATGCCGCCTCCGACGTGCCTTTCTTCGCCTCGCGGTCCGGGCGGACGATCGGCTATACGTATGCGATCATCGGCGCGATCCGCCGGCTCACCAAGGCGCCGGTCATACTGACGGGCAAGCCCTCGCTGCACGCGCTGCGGTTCGTCGCGCGCAGGCTCGGCCTCGCGCTCAAGGAGATCGGAGTGGTTGGCGACGACCCGCTGGTCGAGACGCTGATGGCCCGCCGCGGCGGCGCGACTTCGTTCGCAGTCACGACCGGAACGACATCGCTCGCAGAATGGCAACAGCAGCCGGCGGCGCGCCGGCCGCACTACGTGCTCAGGGACCTGCGCGAGGTGCTGGCCGCGGTCACGTCGGGGACGCGATGAGCGGCCGACGCACCGTTCGCGATGCCGTCGTTGCGCTGCTGCGCGAGTCGTGCTCGTCCATGGCATTCGGCAATTCCCTCGTCAATCGGCCATGCCGAGCGTCCAGCCGCCGTCAATCGAAATCTGCTGACCGGTGAGGTACGCCGAGGCCGGTGAGGCGAGGAACAACGCCAAACCTTTGATGTCGTCCGGGAAACCCACGCGATGCATCGGAATGACCGTGCCCATGGCGGCTTGGACGCTCGCTTGCTTGGCGTGACCGCCGCCGATATTGGTGACGAAAAAGCCCGGCGCAATGGCGTTAACCGTGATGTTGAAGGCCGCCAACTCCAGTGCGACGGAGCGCATCAAATGGGCAGCACCGGCCTTGGCCGCCATATAGGCGGCGCCGACAGCCGGCTCGCATTGGTAGGCGGCCACAGACGTCGTGACGATCATCCGGCCGGAGCGTTGCGGCCGCATGATTCGCGCGCCCGCCCGCAGCGTCGCGAATATGCCGTTCAAGTTGATTTCGATCACCCGATTCCAGCGCTCATCCGTGTAGCGCTCGAGCGGCCCGTCCCGGGTGCGTGCGCGCTGCGACCCCGCCCAGCCGACGACGAAACCCGGCCCGGAATCGATGCCGGCATTCGCAAACACGACGTCGAGCCGGCCATGCGCGGCCACGGCTGCATCGATGGCGCGGTCGAGCGCCGCGTGGTCGCACACGTCGACAACCTCACCCCGAACCGAAAACCCCAGCGACCGGAGCCGTCGAGTCTCCTCCGCAACGCGCGCCGCATCGAGGTCAAGCACGGTCACGGCAGCGCCATTTTCCGCCAACGCCTCGGCGTACCCCAGTCCGAGGCCGCTCGCACCCCCGGTCACGACCACCCCATAGCCGTTGACGCTGAACAGCTCCTCGATTTTCAAGCGGCGACTCCTTGGCCCTCGGAGGGCAAGGCGCGAATCTAGGGAGCGAATTCGCGGTGCGCTCGACGACCAGCGAACACAGTCTCGCTGGACAGGGATGTGCCGAAATGCGATTGGCGGCCGCAGCGCTTCCAGTTCACAATATTATGATGGCACTCGACAAACCCTACGCCGACGTACCGGGAACCACGATTTTCGACGCCGAACTGGCGCGCAGGGGCTATCACCTGAACATGTTCTGCGCCTCCCTCATGAAGGCGCCCAACCGCGAGCGCTTCAAGGCCGACGAGCGGGCGTATCTCGGCGAATGGCCGATGACGGAGCAGCAAAAGGCCGCAGTGCTCGCGCGCGACTACAATGGGATGATAGCGCTCGGCGGCAACATCTACTTCCTCGCCAAGCTGTTCTCTACCGACGGCCAGAGCTTCCAACATGCCGCGGCCCTGATGACCGGCATGACGCCCGAGGCCTATGTGCAAATGATGGTGAACGGCGGCCGCTCTCCCGAGGGCAATCGCTATATCGGTGAGAAGAAATAAATGGCCAGGATCACCGCCGGTGTCGCCACCTCCCATGTGCCCGCGATCGGCGCGGCCATCGACAACGGAAAAACGCAGCAGCCCTATTGGATACCCGTCTTCAAAGGGTACGAGTTTTCGAAGCGCTGGATCGCCGCCGCAAAACCCGACGTGGTGGTGCTCGTCTACAACGATCACGCCAGCGCATTCACCCTGGAGATGATTCCGACGTTCGCGATCGGCTGCGCCGAACGGTTTGCCCCGGCCGACGAGGGCTGGGGTCCGCGTCCCGTCCCCGTGGCCGAGGGGCACCCGGAGTTCGCGGCGCACATCGCCCAGTCGGTGATCCAGCAAGATTTTGATCTGACGATCGTCAACAAGATGGATGTCGATCACGGGCTCACGGTGCCGCTATCGCTGATGTTTGGTCAGCCGGCCGCGTGGCCCTGCCGGGTCATCCCGCTCGCGGTCAACGTCGTGCAATACCCGCCGCCTTCGGGCAACCGCTGCTACGAGCTCGGCAAGGCGATTCGCCGCGCGGTGGACTGCTACGACCCCGACCTCAACGTGCAGGTCTGGGGCACCGGGGGCATGAGCCACCAGATTCAGGGACCCCGCGCGGGGTTGATCAACCGGGAATTCGACCAGCGGTTTCTCGATCGGCTCGTCAGCGCACCCGATGCGCTGGCGGCTACGCCCCACATCGAGTATATCCGCGAGGCCGGCGCCGAGGGCGTCGAGCTCGTCATGTGGTTCATCATGCGCGGTGCGCTCGATGCACAGGTCAAGACCACACACCGCTTTTATCACGTACCGGCTTCGAGCACCGCCGTCGGCCATCTGATCCTGGAGAATGCAGTTTGAGGAATCCTCCGCGCAGCCGCCCGCGGATCCGAGGGTTGCGGGGCGGGGGGTGGAGAGTGAAAAGCGCGGCGAAGCTCAGGCCTCGAGAGCGGGCCCTTTGATTGACCGAGGAGGCGTCAATTAGTATGCTACACCAACAATCTCACGCGGCTCAACGAGTTGCGTTTCGGTAATCCCGATCACCCTTGGGGGGCAACATGGCAACAGTTCAATCCGAAGTCGGGCGGGCAGATTCGTTCACCCAGCTCGATTATTCTGCCGCGGCGAAGCGCACCTTGGGGCGGAAGCCGGCGCTTTTCATCAACAATGAATGGGTCAGCTCGACGCACGGCGCTACCCTCGGGGTCGAAGATCCCTCCACCGGCAGGGAAATCTCGCGCATCGTGGATGCCTCCGATGCCGACGTCGATCGCGCCGTCGCCGCGGCCCGGACTGCCTTCGATGATGGGCGTTGGTCGAACCTGCCGCCCGCCAGGCGCGAACGCATCATCAACAAACTCGCCGATCTGATCGAATCGCACACGGCCGAATTCGCCGAACTCGAGGCCATCGACAACGGAAAACCCGTCGGAATGGCCACCGTCATCGACATCCCGGGCGCAGTCGACCAGCTGCGCTACATGGCCGGATGGGCCTCGAAACTTGGCGGCGACGTGCAGGAACCGACGTCCATGCCGCGGGGCACGGTATTCAGCTACGTATCGCGGGAACCCGTCGGGGTCGCCGCGCAGATCGTTCCATGGAATTTCCCGCTGTTGATGGCTACGCTCAAGATCGCGCCGGCTCTGGCGGCCGGGTGCACGCTGGTATTGAAACCAGCCGAGCAAACTTCGGTTACCACGCTGCGCCTCGCCGACTTGCTCGCGGAGGCCGGCTTCCCGCCGGGCGTGGTCAACGTAATTACGGGCAACGGCCACACCGCGGGTGACCGATTGGTCAAACACCCGGACGTCGACAAGATCGCCTTCACCGGCTCGACCGAAATCGGCAAGCTCATCAACCGAAACGCCACCGATTCGCTCAAGCGCGTCACTCTTGAGCTCGGCGGCAAATCGCCCGTGGTGGTGATGCCCGACGTGAACGTCGACGAAGTGGCGGCGGGCGCGGCGGGTGCGATTTTCTTCAACTCCGGCCAGGTGTGCATCGCCGGCTCGCGCCTGTTTGCCCACCGCTCGATCTTCGATCGCCTGGTGGAAGGGGTCGCTGCGGCGACGTCGTTCTGGAAACCGCGTCCCTCGCTCGATCCCCAGGCGCACATGGGCCCGCTCGTGTCGAAGGAGCAATTCGACCGGGTGATGGGCTACATCGAAGCGGGCAAGCGCGACGGTGCCTCGGTCGCCGTCGGCGGCGATGCGCCCACCTCGAACGGTCATTACGTGAACCCCACCGTGCTCGTCAACGTGAAGCCCAACATGAGCATCGTGCGCGAGGAGATTTTCGGGCCAGTGGTCGTCGCGCAGCGCTTCGATGACATCGATGAGGTCGCCAAGGCGGCCAACGACACCTGCTACGG
>JBEKVP010000228.1:0-4829 GCA_049513935.1 Steroidobacteraceae bacterium | reverse complement strand
CCGCGTCGAGCGCTTGCGGCTGCCGGCTGAAACCACGGGGCGCGGTCGAGCGGGCGACGCGCGCCGTCGGCAGGAGCCGCCGGCAATTGCAAAATCCCCAACGATTGTAAGGTGAAAACTGCCAATTCGCCGCGGTGACCTCGGCCGGATAACCCGCCGCGGGCGTTGCACGCACATCTGTTGCCATCGAAGCTCCCGGAATCCATGGACGCGCCGTGCACTATACTAGGCGCCGACGAGCGCGCCGCCTGGGCGCGGCGAGCCTTTGAGCGGGGGAGCGAGATGAGTGCGAACGCGGCATTTGGCAGCTTAAGCGGACTACAACGAATCGACGGGCGGCTCACGCGCGCGAGCGGCGGAGCCTCGATCGACGTGATCGATCCGGCGACCGAGGAGCGCATCGGACAAGTTGCCGAAGCCACGGCGGAAGAAGTGACCCAAGCCGTCGCGGCGGCGAATACGGCGCAGCGTGCCTGGCGCAAGGTCAACCACCACCGCCGCGCGGAGCTCCTGCACGAGGTGGCGCGGCGCGTGATCGCGGACCGCGCGCTCGTGGCCGAGATGCTGACGCGCGAGATGGGCAAGCCCTACAAGGAATCGTGGGACGAGGTGGGTTGGTCCGCGAGCGCAATCGACTATTACGCGGAGATCGCCCGACACGAGAACGGCAAGGTGCTGGGTCCCGCGGTCGACGGCCAATTTCACTTCACGACCAAAGATCCGCTCGGCGTCGTGGTCATCATTCTGCCGTTCAACTATCCGCTCTGTCTTCTGTGCTGGCAGGCTGCCGCCGCGATCGCGAGCGGCAACGCCGTCATCATCAAGCCCTCGGATCTCACCACGCTCACGACGCTCCAGTTCGTCGCCGCCTTCGATGCCCTGCCGAGCGGCCTCGTGCAGGTGATTACCGGCGCCGGCGCCGCCGGCAAGCAGCTCGTCGAGCATCCCGATACGCATATGGTGGCCTTCACGGGCGGCATCGAGACCGGACGGCGCATCGCGGAAACCTGCGGAAGACTTTACAAGCGCACCTTGATCGAGACGTCCGGCAACGACCCCTTCATCGTGATGCCCTCCGCGCCGCTCGAGATCGCCGCGCGCGGCGCGGCGTTCGGCGCGTTCCTGAACTGCGGGCAAGTCTGCGCGGCGGCCGAGCGCTTTTATGTGCACGAGCAGGTGTACGGGGAATTCGTCGGGCGGCTCGCGTATCACACCTCGCGTATCCGCGTCGGCAATGGGCTCGATCGGGTCGACATGGGCCCGCTCGCCTCGCAGCGCGAGCTCACGCGGTATCTGCGCATTCTCGACGGCGCGACCCACGGCACGAGACTCTTGACCGGCGGCGGCCGCCCCGCGCATTTAAAGAAGGGCTGGTTCGTGGAGCCGACGGTGCTCGGCGAGGTGCCGGCGGATGCACCCATCATGAACGACGAGACCTTCGGCCCGGTCGCACCGGTTTGCGTGGTCAAAAGCTTCGATGAGGCGCTCATGCTTGCGAACCGCTCGCGCTACGCCCTCGGGGCGACCATCTACACCACGAACCTCGACGAGTCGATGCGCGCCGTGAACGAGTTGGAAGCGGGCATGGTATGGGTCAACGCGCCGCTTCTCGACAACGACGCGGGACCTTTCGGCGGCCGCAAGCAATCGGGGATGGGGCGCCAGCTCGGCTCCGAGGGGCTCGATTCGTTCCGGCATACCAAGCTCTCGATGATCGATCACGGCGCCAAGGCTCACGATTTCTGGTGGTTTCCCTATGCGGATGCGGAGGCGTTCCCGGTCGAGCGCCGTGACTGATCCTGCGGCCGCTCCGGCCGGACAAACGCAACTGCCGCCCGAGCTCGAAGCGCGCATCGCGGCACTCGAGGGCGCGGACCGGCGCGAGGATTTTGACCGGCAGAGTTGGGTTTGGATGATGCTGTTCGGCATCCTCCTGCCGCTTGCGCTCGTGCTCATCGGCTGGCAGGTATGACCCCGCCGCAAAGCCTGCTCGCCGACGAGAGCGCCTGGCCGATGCTCCCGGCGGAGCGCACGTGGGGAGCCGCGCGTCTCACGTTGACGCTCGCCACCACGGCGGCGGCGACCTGGTGCTATTTGATCGGCGAGTCGGTCGGCAGTTACCTCGGCTTTATCAAGGGCGGCATCGCGCTGAGCGCCGGCTGCTTCATTGGGATGCTGCTCGTGCTGCTCGCGGCAGGACCCGCTTGCGTGCGCTTCGGCATCGACTCGGTCGCCTCCACCAAGCCGCAATTCGGCACGCGCGGTTGGATCGTGCCGGGCGTGCTCCAGGGCGTCTCGATCATCGGCTGGAATTCCCTCCTGATCATCTTCTTCGCCAAATCCGCCGTGCAGCTGGGCGTCGCCGTGGGTCTTGCGGGCGCGGCGGGGCGCGGCCCGTACCTGGTGCCGCTCCTCACTTCGTTCGCCTGCGCCGTGATTTTCGTCGCGCTGCGCCGGGGCGCGAGCGGGGTGTCGCTGGTATCGAACATCCTGTTTGCCCACGTGTTCGTGGGACTCTGGATGCTCTACCTGCTGGTCTCGCACCGCTGGCCCGAGCTCATCGCCGCGCGCCCGGCGCTCGCGAATCCCGGCCGGCTGTGGAACTACACCACCGGCGTCGAGCTCGGCATCGGCGCGACGCTATCCTGGTGGCCCTACATCGGCGCCATGATCCGCATGGCGCCGAACGGACGCACCGTGGTGCTGCCGGTGATGATTGGCATGTGCGCTCCAGTTCCGCTCCTGAGCCTCATCGGCCTCGCGGGCGTATTGGTGCTGAAGTCGTCGGATCCCGCCGAATGGCTGCGCACCGTCGGCGGGCCCTCCTACGCGATCATCTCCCTCGCGTTCGTCACCGCCGCGAACTTCGGTACCACCACCGCGGGCATCTATGCCTCCGCGATCGGGCTGCGCAACTTCCGCGGGCTGCAGCGCCGCTCCTGGACGACGCTGCTGCTCATCACCATCACGCCGGTGGCGCTCGTGGGGATCTTCATTCCGGAACTGTTCTTCGCCAAGTTCGGCAATTTTCTCGCCCTCATCGGCGTCTCCTTCGCGCCGCTCTGCGGCATCCAGATCGTCGACTATTTCGTGCTGCGCCGGCGGCGCATCGATATCCGCGCGATCTACGCGGACCAGCCCGGCCGGCCCTATACGTTCTGGCGGGGCTTCAACCCGGCGGCGCTCGCCGCGCTCGCTGCGGGTTGCAGCGCCTACATTGGCCTTTTGAATCCGTTGAGCTATCGATCGAGCGCTCTGTACCCCTATCTCACCGCCTCGCTCCCGGCGGTCGCCGCGGCCGCTCTGGTATATTTCCTCGCTGGGTTGCTCGTGATCCGCGCGCGGCGCGGCGGATACACCCTAGAGAAAGAGATCGCATGAACGGTAAGGCGCTCCCCTCGCAAGCACGCGTGGTGATTGTCGGCGGCGGAGTGATCGGCTGCTCGATCGCCTATCACCTCACCAAGCTCGGATGGCGGGACGTGGTGCTGCTCGAGCGCGCGCAGCTCACGGCGGGCACCACGTGGCATGCAGCCGGTCTCTTGACCTCGCTCCGCGACACCGAAACTCAGACGCGGCTTGCCAAATACTCTCAGGAGCTCTACCGCAAGCTCGAGGCGGAGACGGGCCAAGCCACGGGACTCATCGGCTGCGGCTCCATCCAGCTGGCGATGACCGCCGACAAGGCCGAGGAAATGCGCCGCGGCGTGCACATGGCGCATTGCTTCGGCGTCGAGGCGCACGAGGTCTCTCCGGCCGAGGTCCAGAAAATGTGGCCGCTCGCCGAGGTCGGCGATCTCAAGGCGGCGTTTCATTTCCCGAACGATGCCCGGGTCAATCCGACCGACGTGACGCAGGCGCTCGCAAAGGGAGCGCGCGAGGGCGGCGCGCGGATTTTCGAGAACACGCCCGTGACCGCAATCCTGCGCGATCGAGGGCGCGTGACCGGCGTGCGCACGCCGTCGGGCGAGATCGCGGCGGAATACGTCGTCAACTGCGCCGGCATGTGGGCGCGATCCGTGGGCCGGATGGCCGGGGTCAACGTGCCGCTGCAAGCGGCCGAGCACTACTACTTGATCTCGGAGCCGGTCGCCGGCGTGCATCCGATGCTTCCCATCCTGCGCGATCCGGGGAATGCCGCCTACATCCGCGAGGAGGCGGGCAAGATCATGCTGGGGCTGTTCGAAGCGTCGGCGCGGCCCTGGGGAACCGCGGGTATCCCTACGGATTTTGGCTTCGGCGAGATACCGCCCGATTGGGATCGCATGGTCCCCTACATCGACAAGGCGATGCGGCGCGTCCCCTGCCTCTTGACGACCGGCATCAAGCTCTTGTTCTGCGGGCCGGAGTCCTTTACCGCGGACCACAACTACTTGATGGGCGAGGCGCCCAACCTCAAGAATTTCTTCGTGGCCGCGGGCTTCAATTCGCTCGGGATCTTGTCGGGCGGCGGCGTCGGGTTCGTGATGTCCCACTGGATCGCGGAGGGGCGCGCGCCCATGGATGTCTGGACCGTGAATCTGCGGCGCACGCACGCGTGGCAAGACAACGACAAGTACCTGCAAGATCGCGTGATCGAGACGCTCGGCATTGGCTACCAGGATCACTGGCCCTTCCGGCAGCCGGCGACCGCGCGCGGCGTGAAGAAAAGCGTGCTGCACGACCGGCTCGCCGCGGCCGGCGCGTGCTTCGGCGAGTCGGCCGGTTGGGAGCGTCCCAACTGGTACGCGCGGCCGGGTCAGAGCGCCACGTACGAATACAGCTGGGGGCGGCAAAACTGGTTCGCGAACAACGCCGAGGAGCATACGTGCGTGCGCGAGCGGGTCGGG
>JBEKVP010000227.1:0-4850 GCA_049513935.1 Steroidobacteraceae bacterium | reverse complement strand
CGAGATAGCCGGTCTTCAGGCGCATGGCGATGCGGCTCTCGCGGCACTCCACCGCCAGCATGCTGAAGCCCGCCATGGTCGCGGCCAGCGGCTGCGCGCCGCCCATACCGCCGAGGCCCGCCGTCAGGATCCACTTGCCGGCGATCCGGTCGCTGAAGTCGCGGCGGCCCATTTCGGCGAAGGTCTCGTACGTGCCCTGCACGATGCCCTGGCTGCCGATGTAGATCCACGAGCCGGCGGTCATCTGGCCGTACATCGCGAGCCCCTTGCGGTCGAGCTCGTGGAAGTGCTCCCAGGTGGCCCAGTGCGGAACCAGATTGGAGTTGGCGATGAGCACGCGCGGTGCGTCGGCATGCGTCGGGAACACGCCGACCGGTTTGCCGGACTGCACGAGCAACGTTTCCTCTTCGGTGAGCCGCTTCAAGGTCTCGACGATTTTGTCGTAGCAGTTCCAATCGCGGGCGGCCCGGCCGATGCCGCCGTACACGACGAGCTCAGCGGGATTCTCGGCCACCTCCGGATCGAGGTTGTTCATGAGCATGCGCAGCGGCGCCTCGGTGGTCCAAGCGCGGGCGCTCAAAGCAGGGCCGCGGGGTGCGCGGATCGTGCGGGGCGTGACGGGTGCGAGCATGATTCGGTCCTCGTTAGGGGCGGAATCGCCCCGACATTTCGTAGCGTGGGCCGGGATGGTGCAACCGTGCGACGGAGGCGATCTGCCCCTGACTCCAGGTGCGGCGGATCACCAGGAGACACGGCTCATCGTGCTTCATGGCGAGGAGTTTGCGAGTGCGCTCGTCCGGCATGACGGCGCGCAGCAAATGTTCGGCTTCCTGCAGCGGCGCGACCTTGATCAGATAATCGTACGACGCCATCCGCGTGAAATCCACGCGCAGATAATCGGGAGCGAGCTGTGGTGAGACGTACCGATCCTCGAGCTGTACGGGCCGATCGTTCTCGAAATGCACGATCGCGGAGCAATAGAGCTCGGTGCGCGGCTCGACGTCGAAATCCAGAGCCAGCTGCTCCGTGGCGCGCACGCGCTCGAGCGCGACGATCTCGGCGCGGTGCAGGTGGCCGCGCTCGCGGATCTCGTCGGCGATGCTGCGCACCTCGAGCGGGTGAGAGCGCACCGGCCGATCCGCGACGAAGCTGCCAACGCCCGCGATGCGCACCAGTACTCCTTCATCGCGCAGCTCCTTGAGCGCGCGGTTCGCCGTCATGCGCGAGACGCCGAACGATTTCACGATCTCGTTCTCGGAGGGCACCCGGGCAGCTGCAGCCCACTTGCCCGATCCGATGTTCTCCAGGATGTGGCGCTTCACCTTGAGGTACAGGGGCTGGAGCGTTGCCGCGGATCTATCGTCCATGGGCGTTAGATTAGCCTGTATATACAGGTACAGTCAACTAGCCGAGGTCAACTTCAGGGCGCCGTCCGCAGCCGGCTCATCAATTCCCGAAACACCCCGCTGGAGGTCGACTCTGCCGGGTGTTGCCGATCTTTCACCACCCAACGGCCGGCTACCATGACGTCGCGAATCGCGCCGCTCCCGCCCGCGAAGATCAGATGATCAAGCGCGGTCTCCGCGGCCGCGCCGGCCATGCTGGGATGCGCCGCGTCGAGTACCAGCCAATCCGCGCGTGAGCCGACCGCGATCGATCCCACGGGCTGCCCGAGCGCGATGCCGCCGTGCTCGGCCGCATCGCGCCAAAGGCGCGTGCCGACGTGCGTCTCCGATCTATCCGTCAGCACCCCGCGGCGCCGCTTGCGCAGCCGCGCCTGGTATTCCATCCAGCGCAGCTCCTCGGCGGGGCAGACCGTCGCCTGGCTATCGGACCCGACGCACAGGCGTCCGCCGGCTTTCAGAAAGCGCGCGGCGTCGAAGAATCCGTCGCCGAGATTGGCTTCCGTGCTGACCGATACACAGACGGTGGCCGCGCTTGCGGCGATGCCCTCGAGCTCGGCGGGCGTCGCGTGGGTTGCATGCACCAGGCACCAGTGTCGGTCGACCACCCCGACCTTCAACAGAAGCTCGATGGGCCGCCGGCCGGTGTGCTGTTTGCACGCCTCGACTTCCTTCACTTGCTCGGCAATATGAATGTGAACCGGGATCGCCGAGTCGATCGACCGCAGGCCCAGCACAGCCTCCCGAAGGCTTTCTAGCGGTACGGCGCGCAGGCTGTGGAACGCCGCACCGGTGCGCCGGATACGGGCTCCGTCCCTGGGCTCGGCACTGATGCGTTGCTCAACGGCACGCAAGAACCGTTCAGTGTCGAGGGCGAAGCGTGCCTGTTCCTTTTTGAGCGGCTGCGACCCGAAATCGCTGGTCTGATAGAGGGTCGGCAAAAACGTCAAGCCGATCCCCGCGATCTCCGCCGCCGCCGTGGCCGCGTCCCACAACTCGTTCGCACCCGCGTAGAGATCGCCATTCGGCCGGCGATGCAGATAGTGGAACTCGGCGACTGAGGTATAGCCGGATTTGAGCATCTCCACGAACAGTTGCGTGGCGAGGATCTTCAAGTCCTCGGCGGTTATGTGGTTCGCGAGCGCGTACATGGCCTGCCGCCACGTCCAGAAGCTGTCGCGGGCGGACAGACGGTACTCGGTGTTGCCCACCATGGCGCGTTGAAAGGCGTGGCTGTGCCCGTTGGGCATCCCCGGCACGACGAAGCCGAATATCCGTTCGACCTCCGGGCCCGCCGGCGTCTCGGCGGCCGCCGCCGTGTCGATGCGCTCGATGCGTCCATCTTGTGTCACGCCGATGCGCACGTTGCGCGCCCAGCCGCGCTCGAGTAGGACCGATTCTAGGTGATACTCTCTTGCCATGTTGCCTATACCTGTATAGGCAGGTGAGCTTGCCGTATCATCGGCCTCGGGGCAACAGTTTCCATGGGTATGCCGGCGGCGGGTGGGCAGGGGCAGATGGCGGCGAATCGCGAGTGGGACAAGGTGTGGATCGGCGCAAACATCGCGGCTATGGTCGCGGGCGGCGAAGCGTATGGCAAGCTCACGAGCGATGCACTCGCGGTGAAAGGCGAGCGCATCGCCTGGATCGGGAGCGGCGCGCAAGGACGGCACAGAGCTGCCGAGATGGGTATCACGCCCGTGGATTGCCGGGGGCTGTGGATCACGCCGGGACTGATCGATTGCCACACCCACCTGGTGTACGGCGGCAATCGAGTGGAGGAGTTCGAGCAGCGATTGTGCGGGGTGGCCTACGAGGAGATCGCCCGCGCCGGTGGGGGCATTCAATCGACCGTCAATGCCACCCGTGCCGCCGATGCGGCCGAGCTCGCGGCCTCGGCGGCGCGCCGCGCGCAGCGGCTGATGTCCGAGGGCGTCACCACGATCGAGGTGAAGTCCGGCTACGGGCTGGATCTCGGCACCGAGCGGCGCATGCTGGAAGTGGCTCGCTCGCTCGAGCAGGAGCTTCCCGTGTCGATCCGCACGACTTACCTCGGCCTGCACGCGCTGCCCAAGGAATTTGCGCACGACCGGCTCGAGTTCGTGGCGCAAGTGAGCGGCCCGTGGCTCAAGTCCCTCGCTGCCGCCGGGCTGGTGGATGCCGTCGATGCGTTTTGCGAGAACATCGCCTTTTCGCTCGCGGAGACCGAGACGTTCCTTCGCGCCGCGCGCGGCTTGGGGCTGCGCGCTCACGTCCACGCAGGGCAACTGAGCGACATGGGCGCGGCGGAATTGGCCGCGCGCTACCGGGCACTCTCCGCCGATCATCTCGAGTATCTCAGCGAGCAAGGTGCTCGCGCGATGGCCGAGGCCGGCACCGTCGCGGTGCTGCTGCCGGGCGCTTACTTCACGTTGCGTCAGACCACGCCTCCGCCTGTCGCCATGCTGCGCGGGGCGGGCGTGCCCATGGCGGTGTCGACGGATTCGAATCCGGGCACCTCGCCGTGCACCTCGCTCCTGCTGGTACTCAACATGGCCTGTACCCTGTTCGGCCTCACACCGGAGGAAGCGCTCAGCGGAGCGACCCGTCACGCGGCCCGCGCACTCGGGCTCGAGGACGAGATCGGCACGCTCGAGGTCGGCAAACGCGCCGACCTCGCGCTCTGGCGCATCGAGCGCCCTGCGGAGCTCTGCTACAACTTGGGCGCCAACCCGTGCGCCGGGGTCGTTCATCGCGGAATTCCGCGCGCTTAAGTCCGACAGGCCGGGCTCAACTTTTCGCGCCTTTTGCCGACACGCTGCGCGGGAGGTGCCGCGTTGCACAGGATCGATTTAACACCGGAAGGTCTGGTCGCCGGCATCAAGGATCTGGTGACGCTGCCCGAGGTGGCGCTGCGCATCGCGCAAATGGCGGAAGATCCCACTTCCTCGGCCGCGGAAATCGGCCGAGAAATCGGCAAGGATCCGGCGCTCACCGCGCGCGTACTGCGGGTCGCCAACAGCCCCGCCTTCGGCCACTTCGGCAAGATCGGCACGATCACCCGCGCAATCGCGGTGATCGGGCAGAGGCAAGTGCGCGATCTGACCGTCGGGCTCACTGCCATTCGTTCGTTCGAGGGCATCGGCAATGAGCTCGTGACCATGGAATCCTTCTGGCGGCAGAGCGTGCTCTGCGCGGTAGCCGCCGGGCAAATCGCCGAGCGGCGCGGCGGCGGAGTTCCCGCGGAAAGCCCCTTCATTGCCGGCTTGCTGCACGACATCGGGCAACTCGTGATCTACAGCCGCGTGCCCGATCTCGGCCGGCGCGCCTTGCTGATGTCGATCGATGCAATCGACGACACAGGCTTGTTCCTCTGTGAGCGCGAGTTGATGGGCTTCGACCATGGCGCCGTCGGGGCCGCACTCGCCAGACAGTGGGGTCTGCCGCGCTCTTTGCAGGAATGCATCG
>JBEKVP010000226.1:0-4854 GCA_049513935.1 Steroidobacteraceae bacterium | reverse complement strand
CATGCCGAGCCAGTCGCGCTCGAGCACCGCGCGGCGCTGTTCCGCGGTCAAGGGAAAGCGGGCGAGATAGGCGGCCTCGTCGGCCTTGAAGGACGTGCGGTTTTCCGCCTTGTTGAGCGACATGCCGAACATGTTGATCGGATAACCGATGCGGCCGCGCTCGGAGTCGTAGACGTAGGTGCCCGGGATCGTGTCATAGTCGCGTAGCTTGCTCATGCGATCTCCGCGTCATCGGCGAGCTCCGGCGCACGCGCGCGGATTTCCCGGCGCACCACCTCGCGTACCACCTCGATGGCCCGGCGCATCAGGCGGCTCTTCGGTCGCTGCGCCGAGGTCGCCACGGAAAGCGAGGCTTTGAGCACCGGGGAGACGATCGGCTTGACGCGCACGGCGTGCGCCCATCGGGTCGCCTTCACGGCGTTCATCGGCAACACGCCGAAGCCGCGTCCCTGCCGCACCAGATCGATCACCGCCGGAATGCTCTCGATCTCGTAGGCGACGCGGATCTTGCGGCCGGCGCTCGCAAGCGCATTCTCGACCGACATGCGGATGGCATGCGGACGGCTCGGAATGACGAGCGCGTGGTCGGCGAGCTGCGCCAGCGTGACGGACTTGCTGCGCGCGCCCCTCGAGTCGGCGGCGGGCTCGGGCGGCGCGATCAGGAACAGCTGATCCTCGAGCAGCGGCTGCACGTCGACCGACGCGGACTCGGCAGCGTTGTAAACGAGCGCGCAGTCGACCCGGCCGATGTTCAGCCATTCGATCATGTAGGCCGAAAGTCCCTCGACGGTGGACAGGCGCGCGTTCGGCAGATGCTTCTCGAACGCCTTCACCAGGGGCACCGTGACGCTCGTGCCGAGGCTCGGAGGTAGGCCGAGCGCGACGTGGCCGGAATCGCCGTTGCGCTGATCCTCGAGATCCTGCCGGGCGCGGCCGACCTGCGTCAGGATGCCGCGAGTATGTTCGAGCAAACGCGCGCCGGCGTCGGTGAGCACCACGCCGCGGCCGTTGCGCTCGAACAAGTTTTGCCCGAGCTCGACCTCGAGCTGGCGCACTTGGCGGCTGAGGGCCGGCTGCACCACCGAGAGGAACGCGGAGGCGCGCGTGAAGCTGCCGAGCTCAGCGACGTGCCGGAAATACTCGAGCTGCTTTAGCTCCATGCCAGGGCTCTTTTGGTCATACCGATTTGCTATATCAGCTAGTATATAATCCCACCATAGTATACGTGATAATCCTGATTTCAACGCTACCGGGCACGACCCAATGCAGCGATCCATTCCTTGTCTCCTGATGCGCGGCGGAACCTCGCGCGGTCCGTTTTTCCTCGAGAGCGACCTGCCGCAGGACGTCGAGGCGCGCGACGCGCTCTTGCTTGCGGTAATGGGCTCGCCGGATGCGCGCCAGATCGACGGGCTCGGCGGCGCCGATCCGCTCACCAGCAAGGTCGGCATCGTGCGCGCCGGACAGAGGCCCGGCATTGACCTGGAGTTTCTGTTCGCTCAGGTCTCAGTCAAGGAGGCCCGCGTCGACACCACGCCGAACTGCGGCAACATGCTGGCGGCGGTCGCGCCGTTCGGGCTCGAGATGGGGCTTGCCGAGCCCGCCGGCGCGGTCACGACGCTGCGCGTCCTGACCCGCAATACCGGGACGCTCTCCGACATCGAAGTGCAGACTCCCGGCGGAATCGTCGAATACTCGGGCAGCGCTCGTATCGATGGGGTGCCGGGCACTGCAGCCCCGATCAACATCAGTTTCCTCGAGACCGCCGGGTCGGTCTGCGGCGCGCTGTTCCCCACGGGAAATCTCGTCGATCGCTTCGGCGGCCTCGAGGCGACTTGCATCGACAATGGCATGCCGGTTGTCATCATCGGCGCGGACAGCCTCGGCGTCAGTGGTTACGAGAGCCGCGAGGAGCTCAATGCCAACGCCGAGCTCAAGCGGCGCATCGAAGCGGTCCGGCTCGAAGCGGGACCTAAGATGCGGCTCGGCGATGTCGCCAGGAAAGTCGTGCCCAAGATGTGCCTGGTGGCGAAGCCGCGCGCCGGCGGCGAGATCTGCACCCGCACCTTCATTCCGCACGACTGCCATGCGGCGGTCGGAGTTCTGGGCGCCGTGACCGTCGCGACCGCGGCGGTCACTTCAGGCACCGTCGCGCATCGCTATGCCGCGGTTGGCGGCGGGACGACGAAGCTTGTCTCGGTCGAGCACCCGAGCGGGGAATTCAGCGTGGTTCTCACCATGAGCCTGCAGAAACCGGGCGAGGTCGAGAAAGCAGCGCTCCTGCGCACGGCGCGGCTTCTGATGCGAGGGGAAGTGTACGTGCCCGGGGAGGCAATGCAATGATCGGACAGTCGGGAATTGCGGTTCGGCGCATCGAGCGGGCAGATCCCGCGATACTCGCGCAGCTCGCCAAGTTCGGCGTCGCCACGGTACACGAAGCGATGGGCCGTTGCGGACTGCTCGCAACCTACCTGCGTCCGGTCTACCCGGGCGCACGCGCCTGCGGGAGCGCGGTGACGATCTTTGCGCATCCGGGCGATAACTGGATGCTGCACGTGGCCGCTGAAATGCTGCAGCCGGGCGACCTCGCCGTGCTCGGCGTGTCGTCCGCGAACGAGGACGGTATGTTCGGCGAGCTGCTCGCGACCTCTTATCGAGCGCGCGGCGCCGTCGGCTTGGTGATCGATGCGGGTTGCCGCGATACCGCCGAGCTCGCGCAGATGAATTTTCCGGTCTGGTCGAAAGCCGTGAGCTCGAAGGGCACCGTGAAGGCGACCGTGGGCTCGGTCAATACGCCCATCGTCTGCGCGGGCGCCCTGGTCCATCCCGGCGATGTCGTGCTCGCGGACGACGACGGCGTGGTGGTAGTGCCGAGGGGCCGCGCCGGCGAGGTGGCGGAAGCGTCGGCACGGCGCGAGTCGAAGGAGGCGCAAACCCGCGCGCAGCTCGCCTCCGGTGAGCTCGGCGTCGACGTTTACGGTATGCGCGAGGCGCTCGCCCAGGCGGGCTTGCGCTATTTCGACGATGAGCGCGCAGCGGGCGCTCCGCGCGCAACGCACGGGGAACCGCGCAAATGAGCTCGCTGCCCAAGAACCCGCTGAAGAGCTGTTTGCCGCCGGATCCGCTTCCGAAGAAGCCTTCGCTCGAGCTGCCGCCGGGCGCATGCGATGCACATTGCCACGTGTTCGGACCGGCGCGGAAATTTCCCTACGCCGCGGACCGCAGCTACACGCCGCCCGATGCACCGGTCGAGACGCTGCGCAGCCTGCATGCGCATCTCGGCATTTCCCGGGCGGTGATCGTGCATGCCAGCTGCCACGGCACGCAGATGGACGTGACGCTCGATGCCATCGCGGCGAGCGGCGGCGCCTATCGGGGCGTCGCCTGCGTCGATGACGCGGTCACCGACCGGGAGCTGCAGCGTCTGCACGACGGCGGAATCCGCGGCATCCGCTTCAACTTCGTCAAGCACCTGGGCGGCATCCCCGACCTCAACGTGTTCTACCGGCAGTTGGAGCGGATCAAGCCGCTCGGCTGGCACATCGTGCTGCACTTCGATGCCGAAGATATCCTGACGCAGCAGGATCTGCTCGGCCGGATCGACGTGCCCTTCATCATCGATCACATGGGGCGCGTCAAGGCGGAGGAGGGTGTCGAGCAGCGCCCGTTCCAATCGCTCCTCAATCTGTTCCGCCGAAATCCCCTCGCTTGGATCAAGATCTGCGGCGCGGAGCGGGTGTCGGCGGGCAAGCGGCCGTTCCGCGACGCGATACCGTTTGCGCAAGCCTTGATCGCCGCCGATTCGACGCGGATCCTCTGGGGCACGGATTGGCCGCATCCGAACATCACCAAGGACATGCCGAACGACGGCGAGCTCGTGGATCTTTTCGCGGAAATCTGTCCGGACCCGGCGTTGCAAAAGCGCATTCTCGTGGCCAATCCTGCGCGCATGTACTGGAGCGAGCAATGATCATCGACTGCCACGGCCACTACACCACGGCCCCGGCCGGATTGCAGACGTTCCGCGATGCGCAGCTCGCCGGGCTCGAGGCCGGCAGCGACGTTCCGCCGTTTGCTCAAGGCGCGATCTCGGACGACGAGATCCGTGCGAGCCTCGAGAACGCGCAGTTAAAGCTCCAGCGGGAGCGCGGCACGGATCTCACCATCTTCTCGCCGCGCGCCTCCGCCATGGCGCACCATGTCGGCAACGAAACCACGAGCCGGCGCTGGACCGAGGCCTGCAACGACTTGATCCACCGCGTGTGCACGCTCTACCCGCAGAACTTCGTCGGCGTCTGTCAGTTGCCGCAATCGCCCGGGGTCGCTCCGCTGCACAGTGCGGCGGAGCTCGAGCGCTGCGTGTCGCAACTCGGATTCATCGGCTGCAATCTCAATCCCGACCCTTCCGGCGGGCACTGGAACTCCCCGCCGCTCACCGACCGCCATTGGTATCCGCTGTACGAGAAAATGGTGGAGCTCGACGTGCCCGCCATGGTTCACGTGAGCTCCTCGTGCAATCCCAATTTTCACGCCACGGGCGCGCACTACATCAACGCGGATACCACCGCATTCATGCAATTTCTCACCAGCGACCTGTTCAAGGACTTCCCCACGCTGCGCTTCATCATTCCGCACGGCGGCGGGGCAGTCCCTTATCACTGGGGCCGGTACCGCGGCTTGGCCCAGGACATGAAGCGCCCGCTGCTCAAGGACTACCTGCTCAAGAACGTGTTCTTCGACACCTGCGTGTATCACCTGCCCGGGATCGAGCTCTTGCTCAAGGTCATACCTGTCGACAACATCATTTTCGGCTCGGAGATGGTGGGCGCGGTGCGGGGAATCGACCCGGAAACC
>JBEKVP010000225.1:0-4885 GCA_049513935.1 Steroidobacteraceae bacterium | reverse complement strand
ACAACTTGCCCTTGACCAAGACGATCGGCGGCAAGGCGAAATCCAAGTGAGCGCGCCCGATATCGTGCTCTATGTGGCGGGCTGGTGTCCGTTTTGTGTGCGGGCGCAAGGGCTCCTCAAGAAGAAGGGGCTCGCGTACCGGGTCGTCGATGTCGACGAGGATGCCAAGGCGCGCGAGGAAATGATCGCGCGCAGCGGCCGGCGGACGGTCCCGCAGATCTTCATCGCAGACAAGCACGTCGGCGGATGCGACGACCTGTTCGCGCTCGAAGGCGCGGGCGAGCTCGATCGATTGATTCAGGGGGTTTGATGAACGAGGTCAGAACTGGAGCCGAAGCGACGGTCGGCGGCGTGCAGGTGAGCCTGCAGAGCGTCTACTTGAAGGACAGCTCGTACGAATCGCCGAACGGACCCCGGCTGCCGACCAATCAGCCGTGGGATCCAAAATTTCAGCTCAACATGAATACCTCCACCGAGGAGCTCGCTCCCGAGTTGCGCGAGGTGCTTCTCACCGTTACGGTCGAGGCCAAGCAGGGCGACGCCACGTTGTATCTGGTCGAAGTGAAGCAGGCCGGGGTATTCGCCATTGCCGGCGCCACGACGGAGGATATGAAGCGTCTGATCGGCAGCTTTTGCCCGAGCGTGCTCTTCCCCTATGCGCGCGAGGTAATCTCGGACTTGATCACCAAAGGCGGTTTCCCCAACTTCGTGCTGCCGCTGGTCAACTTCGACGCGCTGTTCGCACAGGCTTCGGAGACGCCTCCGCAGCCCGGCATGGTCAACTAGGAGCTTAAAGCCCCGGCCACGCGGCGGGCGCTTCGCCAATCCATGGTCGCCCCGATGCAGAGTCCGCCCTTCACGCCGATGGCGGTGATCGGCGCGGGCTCCTGGGGCACCGCTCTCGCGGTTCACTGCGCGCGCGCCGGCCATCCCACGCGGCTCTGGGCCCGCGACGCTGCGCTCATCGAGAGCATGCGGCGCGACCGGCGCAACGCCCGCTATTTGCCGGACGCCCGATTCCCCGCGGGTCTTACGGCCGTGGCGGACCTCGGCGGGGCGCTCGAAGGCGCACGCGATGTGCTGATCGCGGTGCCCTCGAGCGCTTTTCGCAGCACGCTCGAACTGCTGAAGCCCCGTCTCGACGCCGGCGCCCGGATCGTCTGGGCGAGCAAGGGCTTCGAGACGTCAACCGGCTTGCTGCCTCATCAGGTCGCGGGCGAGGTGCTCGGGACGCGGCCGGGTGCCGTGCTCTCGGGCCCCACCTTTGCGCGCGAAGTCGGAGCCGGGCTGCCCACCGCCATGACCATCGCCTCGCGCGACGCGGGCTTTGCCGAGGAGCTGGCAGTGCGGCTCTCGGGACCACATTTTCGCGCCTACACCCAATCGGACATCGCCGGCGTAGAGATCGGCGGCGCGGTGAAGAACGTGATCGCCATCGGCGCGGGCATCGCGGACGGCATGGGCTTCGGCGCCAATACGCGCGTGGCGCTGATCACCCGCGGGCTCGCCGAGATGACGCGCCTGGGGCTGAAGCTCGGCGCCCGGCGCGAGACCTTCATGGGGCTCGCCGCGCTCGGCGATCTCGTGCTCACCTGCACGGACGACCAATCCCGCAATCGGCGGCTGGGATTGGCACTCGGCCGCGGAAGCACTCTGGCCGAAGCACAGCGCAGCATCGGTCAAGTGGTGGAAGGTGTGACGGCCGCGATCGCGGTACGCGGCGTGGCCGAGCGGCTGGGCGCGGACATGCCGATCTGCCTCGAGGTGTATCGAGTCATGCACGAAGGCAGGCCGGTGCGCGCCGCCCTGCAGGCCCTCATGGCCCGCGAGGTTCGCTCCGAGACCGAGTGAGCGCGCGGTGGGCAGCCGGGGCGCCGCGATCGCGCGGTGTCGGCGCCACGGGGCGTCACAGCGCGAATTTAAGCTGACGCCACGCCTCGTACGCGACCAGCGCCACGGCGTTCGACAGATTGAGGCTTCGCGCGTGCGCCCGCATGGGAATGAAGAGCGATTTGTCCCGACCGATGCGCTCGCGCACCGCTCCGGGCAATCCGCGGCTCTCCGGCCCGAACACCAGCGCATCGCCTTCGTGAAACGCGAAATCCGCGTAGCAGATCCGCGCTTCGGTCTCCACCGCCATGATGCGGGCGCCCGCAAGCGCGGCGATGCAGGCGTCGAGATCAGCATGGATCCGCACCGAGGCAAGGTCGTGATAGTCGAGTCCGGAACGCTTGAGGCTGCGGTCGTCGGTGCGAAACCCAAGCGGCCTCACCAGATGCAGGCTCGCCCCGGTGTTCGCGCACAGTCGGATGACATTGCCGGTATTCGGCGGAATCTCCGGCTCGAACAGCACCACGTGGATCATCGATGCGACGTTCAGGAGGGGCCAGGAGCGACCACCACGCGCTGCGCCGGGTACGCGAACTCCACGCCCAGACGGCGGAACTCTTCGAGGATGCGGAAGTTGACCGCCTGCTGCAGGTCGAGCAAGGGATTGATCTTCGGATGCTGCACGAAGTACGACAGCTCGAATTGCAGGCAGTATTCTCCGATCACCTTGAGGTGACAGCGCTCGAAGCGCGCGTTCGCCTGCTCGCGCACGATCGTCTCCAGGAGCTTCGGGATGCCTCTCAGAATCTCGTCGGGGGTTGCGTAGCCCACGCGAATGGTGGCGAGCGCCCGCTGTTCGGTTGCGCGGCCGAAATTACGCACGCGGCTCTTCAAGATGTCGGCGTTGGACAGGATGATCTGCTCGCCGGTATCGCTGCGCAGCCGCGTGGTCTTGATGCCGATACGCTCGACCGCGCCCGTGAAGGTGTCGATCGTGAGCGTGTCGCCGACCCCGAAGGGCTTGTCGAGCGCGATCGACAAAGACGCAAAGAGATCGCCGAGCACGTTCTGCAGCGCAAGCGCCACGGCGACGCCGCCCACCCCTAAGCCGGCGAGGAGCGCCGTGATGTTGACGCCGAGGTTCTCGAGCGCGACCAACATGAGCAAGGACCAGATGAGCATCTGGGCGACGAAATTGATGATGTCGAGCGAGCCCGCGAAGACGCGGTCCGAACCGCGCTCCATCTCCTTGACCTCGAGATAGAATTTGAGCGTGCGCCCGGCCCACAGGCCGCCCTGCAGCAAGAACAGCATCAACACCGCGTTGCCGATGATGTGCTGCTGCTTCGGCGGGAAGGACAGGTCCCCCTGCCCGGCGTAGAGCGCCAAGGCGAGCACCAGAAACTGCTTGGTGTTGCCGAGCAGATAGAAGATGAGCCGGACCGGCGTCGGATGACCGCCCGCCGAGTAGCGCCGGTAGCGCGAGGCGATCAGGCGCCGCACCAGCGTGAGGCCCACCCACACGGCGGACGCCACCAGCCCGGAGATGACCCAGTCGGCGAGCGAGTTGCCGTAGAAAGCGCGCTCGGAAAACCCGAGCGTATTGTTGAGGAACTCAGCCATCGTGGCCGCGATTATAGGCTCGCCGGCGCGCCCGATCCGCCTACTGGCTGACGTCCTCCATGCCGAGCTCCTTCATCTTGCGTGAGAGCGTGTTGCGGCCCCAGCCGAGGAGCTTCGCCGCATCCTGCTTCAGGCCGTCGGCCTTGCGCATCGCGACGCGTATCAAGATGCGCTCAACTTCCGGCACCGCCTGATCGAGCAATCGGCGCGTACCCGCATCGAGCTCACGCTCGGCCCAATGCGAGAGCTTGGCCATCCAGTCGTGCGTAGCGGATCGCCCGGCCTCGACACCGCCGAGGTCGGCGGGAATGTCCTCGGTGCGGATCTCGCGCCCGGGCGCGGTGACGGTGAGCCGCCGGCAGGCATTGACGAGCTGGCGCACGTTGCCGGGCCAATCGAAGGTGACCAGCGCCGTCTCCGCCGGCGCCGTGAGCAACTTCGGCTCGACCCCGAGCTCCTGTCCGGCCGCGGCCAGATAGTGATGCAAGAGCTCGGGAATGTCCTCGCGCCGCTCGCGCAGCGGCGGGATCTCGATGCGGATCACGTTCAGCCGATGCAGCAGGTCCTCGCGGAAGTGGCCGGATTCGACCCGCAGGTCGAGATCCTGGTGCGTGGCGGCGATCACCCGCACATCGACCTTGACGGGCGTTTGTCCGCCCACCCGGTAGAACTCGCCCTCGGCGAGCACGCGCAACAGCCGCGTCTGCAGCGCCGGCGACATATCGCCGATCTCGTCGAGGAACAACGTACCGCCGTCCGCTTGCTCGAAGCGCCCGCGCCGCAGCGCGTCCGCGCCGGTGAACGCGCCCTTCTCGTGGCCGAACAGCTCCGATTCGAGCAGGTCGGCCGTGAACGCCGCCGTGTTGAGCGCGACGAAGGCCTTGCTGGAGCGTGGGCTGTGGCGGTGCAGGGCACGCGCCACCAGCTCCTTGCCCGTGCCCGACTCGCCGGTGATGAGCACCGTCATGCTGGAGCGGGACAAGCGGCCGACGGCGCGGAACACTTGCTGCATGGAGGCCGCCTGTCCCAAGAGCTCCGGGATGCTGCGGCGGGCCGCCTCGATATCGATGGAAACGGTCGCCTGCTGCGCGGCGCGGCGGACGAGGTCGACCGCCTTGTCGATGTCGAACGGCTTCGGCAGATACTCGAACGCCCCGCCTTGATAGGCGGCGACCGCCGCATCGAGATCCGAGTGGGCCGTCATCACGATGACCGGAAGCCCCGGCCGCGAGCCTTGAATGTCCTTCAACAAGTCGAGGCCGCTGCGACCCGGCATCCGGATGTCGGTCATGAGCACGTCCGGGGCGTCGGCGCGCAGCGCGGTGATCACGTTGTCGGCCTGATCGAAACACCGGGCCGACATTCCGCTGCCCTTCAGCGCCTTCTCGAGCACCCAGCGGATCGACGCATCGTCATCGACCAACCAGACCTG
>JBEKVP010000224.1:0-4888 GCA_049513935.1 Steroidobacteraceae bacterium | reverse complement strand
CGCCGCGCGCGGCCGGCGACTGGGACGGCGGCTTCTCGAGCAGATCGAGGCCATCGCCGCCGAGCGCGGCGCGACCAAGCTGCGCCTCGAGACCGGCGACAGGCAACCCGAGGCGCTCGCGCTCTATGCGTCGTCGGGCTTCGTGGAAATCGGACCGTTCGGAAAGTACGGCCCCGATCCGCTCTCCATCTTCATGGAGAAGCCGATTACCCCGAGAGGCGTTTGAGGGCTTCGCGGATGCTGCGTTCCGCGAGCACGGCGCGCCGGCTAGTCGGCCCGCGCGCGGCAGATCTCGGCGAAGCAGCGGTCGAGATCCTCGCGGATCTCCAGATCCTCCAGATCGCTGCTCACCTTGCGTTGCCAGTTCGGATACTCGTGGTGCGTACCCGGAACATTCACCGGCTCGGTCATGCCCAGAAGATCCTCGATTTGCACAGCGGCGAGCACTGCGGAGGAGCGCGCGAGATACACGTGCAGCGCGTGCGCCAGCTCGAGGGTGAAAGGCTCGCCGGGGGAGAGGGGAGCGCCGGGCAGTAGCCCCTCGTCCTCGAGCGCCGCGAGCAGCGCCTCCCGATCGCGGGCGCGCGCGGCGCGGACGTCCTGCTCGAGCTCCGGAGTCGGATAGAGCCTCAAGGCGCTGCGCAGGTCGATGTCGCGTCCCTCCCAGAAGCTGCGCAAGGTGGGCATGTCGTGCGTGGTTACCGTGGCCAGCGCGTTGCGCACGTACTCGCTCGGACGCCGGAACCGGTCCTTATCCTTCTCGAACAGCAACACCTTGTAGTGATAAAGCCCGAACTCCGGCATCGCGCGGCGCATCTCATCCGGCACGACGCCGAGATCCTCGCCGACCACCGCACACGCGCCGCGCGCGCTCTCGAGCGCGAGCGCGGTGAGGAGTTGATGCAGGGGATAGTGGACGTAAGCGCCCTCGACGGGCGAGCGGCCTGCCGGCACCCACCAGAGACGGAACAATGACATCACGTGATCGAGGCGCAAGGCGCCGTAGCAGCGCATGTTGTTGCGAATGAGGCTGATGAAGCTCTCCAGATGGCGGGATTCCAGGATTACCGGATCCGGCGGCGGTAGCCCCCAGCCCTGGCCCTTGAGCGCCAGCGGATCCGGCGGCGCTCCGATCTCGGCGCCGAGGCGGTAGCCGGTCTGGTCCACCCAGGTCTCGGAGCCGGACGGATGAGTGCCCACGGCGTAGTCGCCGTATACGCCGATGGGCATGCCGAGCTCGCGCGCCAACGCCTGCGCGCCGGCGAGTTGCTCGTGCGCCAGCCATTGCAGATAGGAGTAGAACTCGACCCGCTGCGCATTCTCCGCGGCAAAGCGCCGCGCCGCGGGCCCTTCCGGGTCGCGAAACCCTTCGGGCCAACTCAGCCATCCCGACATTGCGCCGAGCGTCGAGTGAAAATGAGCGTCGAGCGCATCGAACCGCGCATGCGCCTGCAACATGCGGCCCCCCGCAGCCACGAAACCGCGAAAAGCGCTCGCGCGCAGGGTGCCCTGGGCGAGATGCCGATTGCAAAAATCGCGGTACAGGAGTTCGAGTACCTCGAGCTTCACCCCGGCCACGCCGCGATAGTCGACGAGCGGAGCGGCGCGCAGATCCTCGAGCCGCGCGGCGAGGTCGCTCGTCCGCGCGCACGCGGCAGCGCACTCGTGAAACTCCGGCACGTCCGGCACGGACACGTACAAGACGTTGAGGAAATGACGGCTGGACGCGCTGTACGGGCTCGCCCGATCAGGATCCGCCAGCGCGAGCGCATGCAGGGGATTCAGGCCGATGAAGCCCGCTCCGCGCGGCGCAAGCCAGTGGACCAGCGCCCTCAAGTCGCCGAAGTCGCCGATGCCCCAATTGCGCCTCGAGCGCACCGTGTAGAGCTGCACCGCGAGGCCCCACAACCGGCGCCCGGACCGGATCGCGGGCGGCTCGTAGCACTTGGGCGGCGACAGCAAGAGCGCGCAGCGGCTCACCGTACCGCCGCCGATCCTCACTTCCAGCTCGTGCCGGCCCGGGGGCAGCTCGGTGGGCAGCTCGAATCGGCGGCGCGTAATCCACGAGCCCTCGACCTCTCCGCGCCAGATCTCCGGGCAATCGGCGGTCGATCTTAAGCCGCTGCGCCGCTCGCCGTCCTCGAGATTCACGGTCCAGACCAAGGCGGCGCCGAAATCGCGCGCCGCGATGTTCAAGTCGACGCCGATCCGCGAAGCGTTCGCCGCGGCGACGGCCGGCAAGAGCCTGCGCCAGCGATCGATCTCCAACCGGCTGAGCTCGGCGGCGAGCGCCGCCGGATCGTCCACGCAAGAGCCCATGGCGCGCAGAATCGACGCCTTGGTTTCCCGCGTGAAGTAGCGCAGCTCGCCGCGGTAGTCGTGATAGGCGTCGCCGATTCCGCGCAGGCGCGCCAACCGATCGATCAAAGTCGCATCCAAAGTCAGCACTCCAGTAGCACCGCACTGCTCGGGGCGAGCGGGAATACCATCTCGCCTTCGAGACTCAGTGCCTCGGTATCCGCGCTCGCCGTGTCGAACCGGCGCACCCAAGGGCTGTCGGCCGGCGGCGCGGGCATGACGAAGGCCTGCTGCGAATCGGACGCGTTGAGCAGGAGCAAGAACCGCCCCGCCGCATCACCGCGCTTTCCGAACCAGATGCCGAGCGTCCGCAGGGCCCCGTCCTGCCAATCATCCTGCGCCATTTCCGAGCCGCGCGGGTGCAGCCAGATCACATCTTTGACCGCCGCGCGCGAGGCGGTTCCCTTGAGGAAGGTCTCGCGCCGGAATTCGACGTGCGCGCGCCGCACCTGCGCGAGCATCCGCACGAAATCGACGAGGTCCCGATGCGCCGCGCACAGGTCCCAGTCCACCCAGGAGATCTCGTTGTCCTGGCAGTAGGCATTGTTATTGCCCCGCTGCGTACGGGCGAATTCGTCGCCCGCCTGCAGCATCGGCACGCCTTGCGACAAGAACAGGGTCGCGAGCAGATTGCGCATCTGGCGCTTGCGCAGCGCGCCTACGCCCAAATCGTCGCTGGGCCCCTCGGCCCCGCAATTCCAGCTCAGGTTGTTTTCATGGCCGTCCGCGTTGTTTTCGCCGTTGGCCAGATTGTGCCGCTCGTTATAGGAGCAGAGATCGAGCAGCGTGAAGCCGTCGTGCGCGGTCAGAAAGTTGATGCTCGCGGTGGGCTTCCTGCCGTTGTGCCGGAAGAGATCGCTCGAGCCGCCCATGCGCTCCGCCAGTTCGCCGACTTTGCCGCCGTCGCGCCGCCAGAACGCGCGCACCGTGTCGCGGTAGCGGTCGTTCCACTCGGCCCATCCTGCCGGAAATCTTCCGAGCTGATAGCCGCCGGGCCCGACGTCCCAGGGCTCCGCGATCAGCTTTACGTAGGCGAGCGCCGGCTCGGCCCGCAGCGCCTTGAAGAGATCCGCGTGCTCGTTGAAACCGCCGCCCTGGCGCCCGAGCACCGTCGCCAGATCGAAGCGGAAGCCGTCGACATGCATGTCCTCGACCCAATACCTCAGGCACTCGACGATCATCGCGCGCAGCTGCGGGTGCTCGCAGTTGACCGTGTTGCCGCAGCCGGTGTCGTTCGCGTAGTAGCGCTTGTCGGCGAGCAGCCGGTAATAGAGGGAATTGTCCAGCCCCTTGAAATTGAGCAGCGGGCCGCTCTCGTTGCCCTCGGCAGTGTGGTTGAAAACCACGTCGAGAATGACCTCGATGCCTGCCCGGTGCAGTGCCTTGGTCATGGTCTTGAATTCGACCACCGCATCGTCGACGGCGTATTCATTCGCCGGCGCGAACCAGCACACCGGGTTGTAGCCCCAGTAGTTCGAGAGACCGCGCTCGTGCAGGAACCGTTCGCTGATGAACGATTGGCACGGCAGCAGCTCGACCGCGGTCACGCCGATCGACTTCAGGTGCTCGATCACGGGCGGGGCCGTCAAACCGAGATACTTGCCGCGCCATGGCTCTGCGACGCCGGGATGCAGGCGTGTGTAGCCTTTCACGTGCAATTCGTAGATGACCGTGTCCCGCCACGGAGTGCCCGGGGGACGGTCGCCCTCCCAGTCGAACGCCCGCTCGATCACGCGCGCCCGCAGCGGCTCCTCGAACGATAGAGCGCGCGCATGCGGATCGATGAGCAGGACGTCGGGGTCGAAACGATGGCCGTGGCGCGGATCGTTCGGTCCGTACGCGCGGAACGCGTAATGCGTTCCGGGGCCGGCGCGCCGCGGCGTCAACAGTCCGTGCCAGACATCTCCGCTGCGGGCGGGCAGCTCATAGCGCGCCGACTCGGCGCCGCCGGCGGCGTCGAGGAGGCAGAGCTCGACGCGCGTGGCATGGCTCGAAAACACGGCAAAATTGACGCCGCGAGGAGTTAAGGTCGCCCCCAGAGGCCGCGGCGATCCCGCTTGCATTGACTTCACTACGCGTCCGTCATGCGTCAAAGCACTGGTCTGACCGCCCAGATTCGGTCCGCGTACTCGTGCACGCTGCGGTCGCTCGAGAAGTAGCCCATGTTCAGGCAATTGGCGGCCGCCTTGCGGCTCCATTCGTCGGGCCGCGCATAGAGCGCATCGACTCGCTCTTGCGCCGCCGCGTAGTCCGCGAAATCGGCGAGCACCAGGAACGGCTCGCCTTCCGAGAGCAGCCGCTTGACCACCGGCTTCGCGTCGTCGGGACGTCCCGGGGAGAAGTAGCCGGAATCGATCAGACCGATCGCGGCTTTGAGCTCCGCATTGCCCTCGAGCTCGAGCCACGGCCGATAGCCCGCGGCCCGCCGCGCGGCGACCTCGTCCGCGCTGAGCCCAAATATGAAGAGATTCTCCGCCCCCACATGATCGCGGATCTCGACGTTGGCGCCGTCGAGCGTGCCGATGGTCAG
>JBEKVP010000223.1:0-4919 GCA_049513935.1 Steroidobacteraceae bacterium | reverse complement strand
GCGCCGGCTCGCGAACGCGGTGCGATGCACGGTCTCGTGAAGCGCGCAAAACACGAAATCGAGCACGATGCCGTAGAGGAGGAGGGCCGGGAGCCGCCACAGTTCCCCGCGGGTCGCCCAGACGAGAGCGCCCGTCGCGCCGAGCAGGCCAAGATGTGCGGCGATCTGCAGAAAGCCGCGCGCGTTCGAGCGTTGCGAGAGACTCCGGAGCGTGTCGCGGTCCACGCCCTCGCAAGCGGGAAAATCGGTCTCCATCAGCTGTTCCGGATCGGCTCCAATGAATTCGATTGCGCGCGGCCGGCTCGCGCCGCAAACAGAGCGGGCACGGCCGCCAGAGTCACGTACCAGGCGGGAGCAAGTACGAAACCCGCGGCGATTGCCGCCAAGATCGCGGGCGGCGCGAATCCGCCGAATACCGTGAACGCGACATTATAAGCGAGCGACACGCCGGTCACCCGTACCCGCGCCGGAAACATCGCCGACAGCGTGGTCGGAGCGACGCCGGTGTAGCTCGCGGCCAATAGGCCGAACGCCGCCAGCACTGGAAACAGCACACCCGCCGAGCGGGCGTGTTCGAGCCACCAGAGAAGCGGCAGTACAGCGCCGAGGAGCGCTACGGCGCCCCACATCTGCACCTTGCGGGCACCGATGCGATCGGCCAGTGCGCCGAAGAGGAAGCACCCGGCCACGAACAGCACGTTCTCGAGCAATGATCCGCCGTAAGCTTGCGCTTCCGTGAAGCCCAAGGTGCGCTGCAGGTAAATGGGCATGAAGATGAGGAGCACATAGACCGTGGCCGCCCAGAGAATCGACACGCCAAGTCCGGCGACGAGCTCGCGCGGATGCTCGCGGAACACGCTTCTCAAGGGCCGCCGTGCCGCGTGGTCGACGGCGATCTCGATGCGAAACACCGGCGTCTCCTCGAGCGTGCGCCGCAGATAGAATCCCACCGGCACGATTGCGAGCCCCAAGAAAAACGGCAGCCGCCAGCCCCAGCGGATGATCTCGGCCTTCGACAGGAGCGCGGTGACGGTGAAGGCGACGGAAGCGCCCAGAATGTTCGACATGCCCATGCTCGCCTGAAGCCACGCGGCGTAAAGCGCCTTGCGCTCGGACGGTGCGTGCTCCACCAGGAACGCGGCCGCGCTGCCGATCTCCCCGCCCGCCGAAAACCCCTGCAGCAGCCGCCCGGCGAGCAAGATCAAGGGGGCGCCGAGACCGATGGCCGCGTAGCTTGGCGCCACTGCAATCACCAGCGTACCGCTCGCCATCATCAGAATGGTTGCGGTCAACGCCGCTTTACGCCCGGCGCGATCGCCGTAGATCCCGATCAGGACCGCACCCAAGGGACGAATGACGAACCCGAGACCGAACACCAGGAAGGCCTTGACGACGCCGGCGCCGCGACTGCCGTTCGGGAAGAAATTCGCCCCGATGTAGAGGGCGAACTGGGCGTAGACCGCGAAGTCGTACCACTCGAGCAGATTGCCCAGGGACGCAGCCAGGATAGCGCGCGTACCGGCGGCCTTGGGGCCGGCCGCCTTGGGACCGGCCCCCCTGGAGCGAGCCGCATCGCGCGCCTCAGGGTCGACCGCGGTGCTTGATTGTTCCGCCAACTTGGGCCTCCTTCATCCACTCCGCGGTCTCGCGCTCAATCTATATGAGAGAGCCTGACGAGCGCCAGGGCAGCTGGTAAGGGTGGTCGAATCCGCTGCGCTACGTGGCGAAGCAGAACGGATACGGCGAGGAGCCGGCGTGGGGCGCCATCGGCGAGCAGGCAGGCTAGCGCGTCCGACGGTTAGCGGGTCGCGTGCGACGGTTAGCGGGTCGCCTCGGACGTCAACGGATCATGTCGCGATACGCGTGCCAGGTGGCGTGTCCCAGGAGCGGCGCGATGACCAGCAGCCCGCACAGCAAGGGCGCGTAGCCGATCACGGTCAGAATCAAGATGAGCGCGCTCCACACGATCATGGCCGGCACGTTCGAGAACACGGCCTTCAGGCTCCCCAGCATGGCCTGGGCCGCAGTGGCGTGGCGATCGATGATGAGCGGAATTGCGACCACCGAGATTGCGAACACGCTCGCCGCGAGGACCCCGCCGACGCCGACGTAGGCCAGCACTTGGGAACGGTTGGCCGAGTCGATGAAGCCTCGGTACATGGTCTCGCTGACGCTCGGTGCCGGGATGTGAAACACGGTCCCCAGGAGCACCGCCGAGATGGCGAACCATACCACCGCGCAAGCCGCGAGGATCGCGCCGAATTCAAACAGTGCGGAGGCGTTGCGGCCGAATCCCTCCAGCGAGTCGTCGAAGCTTGCCGGCTGCCCGAGCGAGGAGCGCCGCGACATCTCGCACAACCCCGCCGACATCGCCGGTCCGACCAGCAGGAATCCGGTGATCGCCGCCGCGACGAAATAGGGATGGGTCGCAAGGAATATGAGGAGGGTCCAGCCGAGCGCGACGATCAGCGCCCCGTAGCCCAGGCTCGCGCCCCAATGCCGGCGCATGTCGCCAAAGCCCCGGCCCAGCCACACAAATGGCTTGAGCGGGGAAACGTGCTGAATTTCCAGATGCAGAGTCCGGTCTTGGCCGGAAACGAGAGTCGTACCCATGGCTACATCCTCCGAGAACTTGAGAGAGACATACCCAACGAATCGCTCGCCCCAGTCTAGTCTCATTGCTGCACCAAAACACTGCCGCGCGCCCCGCCGCGTCCGCTTTTCCTCTCGTCACATCTCGCTCGAGGCAGGAATGTTCGCTGCAGCGCCGCATTCGCAGCTTATCTCCGGATCCCACCCTGCTAATCGCTTATCAAGTCGAACTCGATGGTGACTCCCAACTCACCGAATAGCCGACTAACTTCGGACGCCAGACTAAAGCTCTCCACCGCGGCCGCAGAGAACGCGACCAGCAAACTGACCTGACCGCCGTCCGAGCGAATACGCTCCAACAGAGCCTTTACACGAAGCAAGCGCCTCGCACTCAACGAAAGTGCCCATCCCAGACTCAGCGCCTCCGCTTTGCGGATCTCCTTCGCGGCGAGATCCAGATTGGAATACCCAGAGAACCAAGCGTCCGCCGGCCACGAGGTCGGATCCAAGGTTCCCAGCCAATAGCTCTCGCCATGAAGTGACATCGAGTCGCTGCCGGGCCGGCGCGGCTCGCCCGCGCGAAATGAGTGTGTCGCCGTAAGGCCCAGCTCGCGCGATAGCTCGGCAGGATCCATCGAAGGATGCCGAATGCGGAACGACAGCTCAAATGGCAACGGTTGCGGCTTCGACAGCTTTCTGGCTTCCATATTTCCCCTCCATGCGTCTCGCCAATCTATCCTAACTGAACAATGACACCAGGCTTTTGCGAAAGCTCGATGACAGGGCTAATCCGGGATCCAGCCGGCGGATCTCAATTCCTCGACGAAGCTCCGCCTGCGGAACTCCACTTAAGGTCACGCGGATGCGGGCCAGGACTTGAGCACGTCGCGCCAGCTCAGGACGCCGACCGGCTTGAAGTTCTCGTCCACGACGGGAATGCACGACACGCGGTGCTCGAGAAACAGCTTGACGGCGTCGGCGACCGTGGCTTCCGGCGGCAGGGTCACCGGCCGGCGCGTCATGATCTGATGGACCCGCTTCTTGAGCGTCGCGGCGTCGCGCGCGGTCTCCGAGCGCGTGCCGACATAGGGACTCAGCGCGCGCAATAGGTCCCGGTCCGAGATGACCCCGCAGAGTTTTCCCGCCTCCACCACGAGCAGATGATGAAACTTCACCGAGTCGAAGATTTTCTTGACGGTCTCGAGCGGATCGTCCAGCTCGACCGTCACCACACGCGTGGTCATGATGTTGCGTAGATTCATGCGCTGCCTCCCGCGGCCGGGGCCGCTGGTGCGGAATCACTATCTGCCGCCGAGGTGGGGTCGTTTCCCGCTGCTTCAGGGGCGGTTGCAGTCCCCGCCGAAGGGTCTGCCGCGGGCGCTGCGACCGGGGATTCGCGGTGATAGGGCAGCCAGGCATAGATTTCCGGCGAGGTCTGCGGGTAGGTGAGAAATTCCTCGCGCTCCTCGACGATGCGGTCGAACTTGCGCCGGTTGAGCCGCCATACCGCGAACAACGTGAAGCCGACCGTGAGCACGATGACATAGTCGAAGAACGCGCTCGGCGAGATGAGCTCCATGGCGTAGGTGCCCGTGGTCGGGCCGATGGCGGCGCCGAGTGCCCAGGTGAAGAGCAGCGTCGAGGACAGCGCCACGTAGTCGGTCTTGTCCGCACGATCGTTCGCGTGGGCGACGCCCACGGCGTAGAGGCTTTCCGCGAGGCCGCCGAACACGGCGAACATCAGGCCGATTAGCACGAACGGGGTTTTCTGATCGACGGTCACGAGGCCGGCGGCTACGGCGAGAACGCCGAGGCCGAGACCGATCAAGGCATGCAGCCGGTCCACCTTGTCGGAGACATAGCCGATGGGCCACTGCAAGAATAAGCCCCCCAGTGAGACGCAGGCCATCGAGTAGACGACGTGCTGCTGATCGAAGCCGAGCGCCAGGCCGAACAGGGGACCGACCGTGTAGAAGCCGGTCAGGATCAGTCCGTTCATGAGGCACGCAAGCACGCTCGCGGGCGAGGTGCGCAATGCTTTCAGGATCTCGAGCTTCACGCGGCCCGGCAGCGCCGGCGCGCGCACATCGATGCCCACCATCGGGACGAGAGCGAGCGTGGTGCAGATGCCCGCCACGATCAGGAACTCCGAACCTCTGACGTTCAAGTTCTGACCCACCAGCTGCCCGGCGCCGTAGAACAAGCCGTAGGTAAGCACATAAAGGGTGAGCACGCGGCCGCGCTGCTCGTTGGGCACGAGCGCGTTCAGCCAGCTCTCGACGATGATGGCGAGGCCCGCCGCGTTCAATCCGATCAAGAACCGGAAC
>JBEKVP010000222.1:0-4921 GCA_049513935.1 Steroidobacteraceae bacterium | reverse complement strand
AAGAGCGTTGCGGAGCTCATGAGTTATGGCAGTACCATCATTACGCGCGCTGAAGTCATGGAGGGAATTGCGGAGATGATCCCTGAGATTCAAGTCGAGGCGACGTTCCCCGACGGAACGAAGCTCGTCACCGTGCATCAACCCATCGTCTGAGGATGAATGATGATTCCAGGCGAAATGCTCGTGACACCGGGAGACATCGAGATCAACGCAAATCGCGCCACGCTCGAGGTGCATGTCGAGAACACGGGCGACCGGCCCATTCAAATCGGCTCGCATTACCATTTCTTTGAAACGAATTCGAGCCTGCGATTCGATCGGGGACCCACTCGCGGTTATCGATTGGACATTCCGGCGGGCACGGCCGTGCGGTTCGAGCCAGGGCAAGGGCGCACCGTTCGCTTGGTTCGCTATGCCGGCCTTGGCCGTGTGATCGGCTTTCAAGGCAAAGTAATGGGGAATCTTTAATGGCCTTGAAGATGTCACGACAGGCATACGCCGAAATGTTCGGCCCGACAGTCGGCGACCGGGTGCGTCTCGCCGATACGGGGTTGTTCGTCGAGGTGGAACGGGACTTCACTGTGTACGGGGAGGAAGTGAAATTCGGCGGAGGCAAAGTTATCCGTGACGGGATGGGGCAGGGACAGGGGACAAGCGATGCCGTCGCAGATACCGTCATTACCAATGCCCTCATCATCGACCATTGGGGCATTTGCAAGGCCGACGTCGGCCTCAAGATGGGTGCCATCTGGGGGATCGGCAAGGCGGGAAATCCGGATATCCAGCCTCAAGTGACCATTCCCATCGGGGCAGCGACCGAGATCATCGCCGGCGAGGGAATGATCTTGACCGCCGGCGGTATCGATACGCACATCCATTTCATATGTCCGCAGCAAATCGAGGAAGCGTTGACCTCGGGCGTCACGACGATGATCGGCGGCGGTACCGGGCCGGCTGCCGGGACGAGCGCGACCACCTGTACACCGGGCCCATGGCACATTCGCAGCATGCTGCTCGCGGCCGAAGCCTTTCCGATGAATCTGGGATTTCTCGGCAAGGGCAATGTGAGCGTGCCCGAGCCGGCGCGCGAGCAGATTCTAGCGGGCGCCATAGGCCTCAAGCTCCACGAGGATTGGGGTACAACTCCGGCCGCGATCGATAATTGTCTTCGCGTTGCCGACGAGATGGATGTGCAAGTCGCAATCCACACCGATACGCTGAATGAATCCGGATATCTCGAAGCCACGCTGACGGCAATTGCCGGGCGCACGATTCACACGTTTCACACCGAAGGGGCCGGAGGCGGCCACGCTCCGGACATCATCAAAGCCGCCTCCTACGACAACGTGCTGCCGAGCTCCACCAACCCCACGCGTCCCTATACCGTTAATACCATCGACGAGCATTTGGACATGCTCATGGTGTGTCACCATCTGGATCCTGCGATTGCCGAGGACATCGCCTTCGCCGAATCACGCATCCGCCGCGAGACGATCGCGGCCGAAGACATCCTGCACGACCTCGGCGCCTTTTCGATGATGTCTTCGGACTCGCAGGCCATGGGCCGCGTGGGAGAGGTCATCATTCGAACCTGGCAGACCGCGCATAAGATGCGCGAGCAGCGGGGCACCTTGGCGGGCGACTCAGCCGGCAGCGACAACTCCCGCATCAAGCGATACATCGCCAAGTACACCATCAACCCGGCGATCACGCACGGCGTTGCGCATCTGGTCGGCTCCGTCGAGGTCGGAAAGCTCGCGGATCTCGTGCTCTGGAAGCCCGCGTTTTTTGGGATCAAGCCGAGCCTCGTCATCAAGAGCGGCATGATCGTCATGGCGCCGATGGGGGACCCCAATGCCTCCATTCCAACGCCGCAACCCTCGCACTATCGGCCCATGTTCGGGGCGTTCGGCGGGGCGATCGCGAAATCGCTCACGTTCGTCTCGAGCGGATCCCTCGAGAGCCCGGAATTGAAAGCGCTCGGGCTCGGCAAGCGGCTTGAAGCCGTGCGGGCGACGCGAACCTTGAGAAAGTCCGACATGATCCACAACGGCGCTCAGCCGCACATCGAAGTCGACAGCGAGACCTATGAAGTGCGGGCGGATGGCGAGCTGCTGACTTGCCCGCCGGCGACGAGCTTGCCGATGACGCAGCGCTATTTCTTGTTTTAGCGCCGATGACAGCGAAGGCCGACACCGTTCACTTGAGCTTCGAGGCGCGCAGCAAGAGCCGACTGCTGCTCCGGCTCGACAGCGGCGAACAGGCGGCCCTCGTGGTTGAGCGCGGGCGGCTGCTGCGCGGCGGTGATCGGGTGCGCACTCAAGATGGCCGTGAGGTCTTGATCATTGCCGCGGAGGAGTCGGTTCTCGAAGTCACCAGCGAGGATCCGGTGGCGATCGCGAGGGCGGCGTTCCATCTCGGCAATCGTCATGTGGCAGTCCAGGTGATGGCGAACCGCCTGCGGTTCCTCAACGATCGCGTTCTCGAGGAAATGGTCAGGGGATTGGGCCTCAAGGTCAGCGCCGTGCGCGCACCCTTCGAGCCGGAGGGCGGGGCGTACGGGCACCACCACGCGCATGGCAGTCAAGCGCCGTTGATCCAACCGAAGATTCACGAGTTTCCGTCGCGATGAGGTCCCTCCCACTCGCGCGATTGCTGCAACTGAGCAGTCAGGCATTGCCCATCGGCGGCTACAGCCATTCTCAGGGGTTGGAGGCCGCCATCGAGCACGAAATCGTGAGCGACGAGAGCTCCTTGTTGCGCTGGATCTCCGACGTCCTCGAGTTCTCCATGAGATCGTTCGAGATTCCCTGCATGTTGTCCATGTCGGCGGCGTGGGCGGGGGGTAACCCAGCGACCATAGCGGCATTGAACGACGAATTTCTATCGACCCGGGAGTCCGCGGAGATTCGCGCAGCGGGTGTGCAGATGGGGTTCTCGCTGCGCGCTTTGCTCTGCAACCTGCCGGACGTCCCGGCAGGTACCGTCGATGCGCTGCGCGCGATTGGAGAGCCGAGCCTGCCGTGCGTGTGGAGCGCGGCGGCCGCAGCATGGCGGATCGAGCCGCAGGAGGCCGTTATCGGTTATCTTTGGACTTGGGCCGAAAACCAGGTGTTGGTCGCCCTGAAAGCCGTGCCCATCGGTCAATCCGCGGGGCAACGCGTGCTGCTCGCGGTCGGGTCAAAGATCGCGAAGCTCGCGGCACAAATGGACTCGGGCGAAATCGGCGCGAGCGAAGTGGCGGGGATGTCGAGCGGGTCGAATTTTTGTCCCGGCCTTGCCATTTTATCCTCGCAGCATGAGACACAATATTCCCGACTTTTCAGGTCGTGACGTGATGCAGAAGATATCGCCGTTACGAGTCGGCATAGGCGGTCCGGTGGGCTCCGGCAAGACGGCGCTGACGCTGGCGCTATGTCGTGCGATGCGCGACCGGCATGAAATCGCCGTGGTCACCAACGATATCTACACCGAAGAGGACGCGCAGTTTCTGGTTCGAAACGAAGCGTTGTCGGCCGATCGAATTCTGGGCGTGGAAACCGGCGGATGTCCGCATACCGCAATTCGCGAAGACGCCTCGATCAATCTCGAGGCGGTATCGCGTCTGTCGCTGCGTTTTCCGGCGCTCGATCTGATATTTGTAGAGAGCGGCGGGGATAATCTGGCCGCGACGTTCAGTCCCGAGCTTTCGGATTTGACGCTCTATGTGATCGACGTGGCGGCCGGCGATAAGATTCCACGCAAGGGTGGGCCGGGCATCACCAAGTCCGACTTATTGATCATCAACAAGATCGATCTCGCGCCGATGGTCGGCGCATCGCTCGAGGTGATGGATCGGGACTCAAGAAAAATGCGCGGCGATCGGCCGTTCGTGTTCACGAATTTGAAATCCGGGCAAGGCCTCACGCCGGTGATCGAGTTCATCGAGCGCGAGGGCCTCTTCGTGGGCGCCTAGATCCGCTCGAACAAAATGTCTTTCGCCCCGCCCCAGAGCACCTCCACTCCGAGCGGCCGCAGCTTTTCATGGCCCTCGACGATGGTGAGGAAATGGTTGCCCGCAAGCTGTCCCACCTTGCTCGAGAAGCAGCAGCTGCCGTAGGCAATTAAAATCTCGGTTTCGCTGAAGCCTCCCGGATAAAAGAGGATATCGCCCGCCGAAGGGTGGCTCGTATGATTCTCGAACCCGGTCTTCAGGTCGAAGTCACCGAGCGGGATCCAACAGGCCTCTCCGCTCCAGCGCACGTGAATGATCTTCTGCTTATAGGGTAGAAGCGCCGTGAACGCGGCAACGGTGCGTGGCGCCGCGGCATGCGGTTCTGCAATGAAGCGATAATTGCCGGCGGTGATACGGATAGAACTCATGTTTTCAGTTGAGCGGGGGATGAAGGAGTGGCGACACGGGGCCGATAACCCAACGAATATCTCAGCCGTTCGAAATTATGTCAACGGATGAATCTTCAGGCGGTTCCCGTGCCTCATCGAAGATCGCACGTGCTAATGTCCGATGGTAGGCAAACCGTCAGTCAGGCGTCAGGTGCAGTTGAGACCTACATGAAAGCGGCGATGAGGGAATTCATCCGGGGACTACCGAAAGCCGAGCTCCACGTCCATATCGAGGGGACGCTCGAACCCGAGCTGGCTTTCGAGCTCGCCGCCAAGCATTCCGTGCGTTTGCCTTATGCAACTGTCGATGATCTGCGCCACGCGTATCAGTTTTCCGATCTACAGTCGTTTCTCGACATCTATTATGCCGGCGCCGACGTGTTGCGGGATGAGGACGATTTTTACCGTTTGTCCCAGGCGTATCTCGGCAGGGCGCGCTCACAGGGTGTGGTGCACGTCGAGATATTCTTCGACCCGCAGACTCACACCGCCCGGGGAGTGGCGTTCGACACCGTGCTCACCGGTATGCGCCGCGCAT
>JBEKVP010000221.1:0-4924 GCA_049513935.1 Steroidobacteraceae bacterium | reverse complement strand
CGCCGAAGCGGCGCCCGCGCGCCCCGCGGCTGCGGCGCCCGCCGCCGAGCCGAGCGCGGCGGTCATGGATCCGCAGCTGCACGAGATCTTCAGCAAGGAGACCTCGAGTCATCTCGCGGAGATCCGCGAGTATCTGCGCAAGCGCGCGGGGTTACCGGCGCCGCATGACTTGCCGGAATCGGTATACCGGGCCATTCACACGCTGAGCGGCAGCTCGAAGATGGCCGAGGCGCGGCACGGCATCAGGGTCACCGAGCCGCTCAATCACTTCATGCGCAAGGTGTTCGACAGCGGGCGCGGCCTCTCCGATGCCGGGCTTGCACTGTTGGCGGACGCGGTGCGCGCCATCGAGAACGTCGTCTCGCACATCAACGAGACCACGGCGTTCTTCTCCGAGCAACCTTCGCTCCTCGGGCGCCTGCGAAAGCTCGAGACCGATCTCGATGTGCAGCTCGCCGCACAGGCTGCCAACGATACGAGCGCTTCCGCGATCGTGCCTGTCTTGACGCAGCCGCCTGCCGCCGTTGCCGCTCCTGCGGCCGCCGTCGCTCCGCCGGCGCCGGCCGCCGCGCCCGTGAGTCCGCCCGGCGAAAGCGCGCCGGGCGCGGAGGAATTCGATCACGAAATCGCCAATATCTTCAGCGAGGAGGCCACCGAGCTCATCGAGGCGGCCGAGATTTCGCTGACCGCCTGGAATCGCGACCGCAAGGACAAGCAGCGGGTCGCCGAGCTGCAGCGGCAATTGCACACGCTGAAGGGCGGCGCGCGCATGGCCGGCATCACCGCCATGGGCGATCTGAGCCACGAGCTCGAGAGCCTGGTCATTCAGATCGACGGCGGTGCGGTCGCGGCGGACGATCACGCACACAGCGTCATGCAGGCGAGCCTCGACGAGCTCGCGCGCATGCGCGACGTCGTGAGCACCGGCACCCTGCCGAGCGCATCGGCGGCGCTGCTCGCCCAGATCCGCGGCCTTGCTTCCGGCGCGCCGGCTGCCATTCCGGCGCCGGCGGCGGCGGGCGGTGCGGCCCCCGCTCCGGCGCGCGCGGCTGCGCCCACCGCCTTGCCCGCGCCGACACCGGCGTCGGTGGCCGCGCCCTTGCAGGCGTCGGTGCCCGCGCCAACATCCACAAGTGCCGAGGCGCGCGAGCGCGCAGACGCACCGCGTCCCGCCGCGCCTGCCGCCCCCCTGGCCGCGGAGGAATCGATACCCGCGGTGTCCGAAGACTCGGTGTCGCAGCTCGAAGTGAGCAGCGGGCCCGTGCTCCCGGGCCGCGAGAGCGCGCCCGCGGAGCGCGTGGAGATGGCGCGCGTCGACGCGGAGCTGCTCGATACCATGCTCAACAATGCGGGCGAGGTGAGCATTTTCCGTTCGCGGCTCGATCAGCAGGTCAACTCCATCGACTTCAATCTCGCGGAGCTGGCGCGTACGGTGACGCGTCTCAAGGAGCAGCTGCGCGGCCTCGAGATCGAGACCGAAGCGCAGGTCTTGAATCGGCATCAAGAAGAAGAGGATCCGCGCCGCGACGAATTCGACCCGCTGGAGCTCGACCGCTACTCGGCGCTGCAGCAGTACTCGCGCGCGCTGGCCGAAACCTCCGGCGACGTGGCGAGCATTCAAGGCTTGCTCGAGACGCTGACGCGCGAGGCGCAGAATCTCCTGACGCAGCAGGCGCGCACCATCACCGAGCTGCAGAACAGCCTGATGCGCACGCGCATGGTGCCATTCCAGCGCCACGTACAAAGGCTCACGCGTCTGGTGCGCCAGGCGGCGAACGACACCGGCAAACGCGCGGAGCTCGTGGTCCAGGGGGCTGCCGCGGAGCTCGACCGGCAGATGTTGGAGCGCATGGTCGCGCCGCTCGAGCACATGCTGCGCAACGCCGTGGTTCACGGCATCGAGGCGCCCGAGCGGCGCGCGGTCCTCGGCAAACCGGACGTCGGGCGGATTTCCGTGAGCCTCACCCGCGATGGCGCGGAGGTCGTGATCGTGGTCACCGACGACGGCGCCGGTATCAACGTCAAGCTGATCCGCGAGAAGGCCGTCGCGCTCGGGCTCACCGACCGCCATTCGAAGCTCACCGACGAAGAGGCCATGCAGCTCATTCTCGAGCCCGGCTTCAGCACCGCCGGGCGCGTGACCCAAGCGGCCGGCCGAGGCGTCGGGATGGACGTCGTCGCCACCGAGGTGAAGAAGCTCGGCGGCGGTTTATTCATCGAATCGAATCCGGGCAAGGGCTCGCGCTTCACGATCCGTCTGCCGTTCACGCTGGCCATCAGCCAGGCGCTGATCGTGCGGGTCGCCGAGGAAGTCTATGCGCTGCCGCTGGCGACCGTCGAAGGCGTGGTGCGTCTGCCGCGCAACATCGTCGCGCGTCACCTCGGCAAGGACGCGCCGCTGTTCGAGTACGGCGGCCAGAAGTACCGCTTCCAGCACCTGGGCTCCTTCGTGGGACTCGGCGCGACGCGCCTGCCGGAGACCGATGTGTCCATGTCCGTCGTGCTGATCCGCGCCGGCGAGCACTCGACCGCACTCGTGACCGACGAGCTGGTCGGAAGCCGTGAGATCGTGGTCAAGTCGTTGGGCCCGCAGATCTCCGGGATCCGCGGTATCGCCGGGGCCACCATTCTGGGCGACGGGCGCATCGTCGTGATTTTGGACATGGGATCGCTGGTGCGCTCGGAATGGCGCGCCCGCCCGGCCGAATCGGGGTTGCTCGAGCAGCGCGACCGGCGCACGTTCGCGCTGGTCGTCGACGATTCCATCACGGTGCGCCGCGTGACGCAGCGCTTGCTCGAACGCAACGGGATGCGCGTGCTGACCGCGAAGGACGGCGTGGACGCGGTTTCGCTGCTGCAGGAGAATCTGCCCGACATCATCCTGCTCGACATCGAAATGCCGCGCATGGATGGCTACGAGGTGGCCGCCCACGTGCGCGGCGACCCGCGGCTCAAGAACATCCCGATCGTCATGATCACCTCGCGGGTGAGCGAGAAGCACCGCGCGCGCGCGATCGAGCTCGGCGTCGACGACTACCTCGGCAAGCCGTATCAGGAAAGCCAGCTGCTCGACGCGATCGAGCCGCTGGTCAACCGCCGCCGCGCCGTCGCCCGCTAGCCGCTGATTCATGTCAGATCTGCGCGATGAGCTCTACAGTCTCCTGGTGCCGCTGGCCGGCGAGCGGCTGATCGTTCCGCGAGCGTGCGTCGCCGAGGTGATCGGCTATCAGCCGCTCGCCGAGATGACCAACGCGCCGCCCTGGTACGCGGGGCTCGTGAACTGGGGCGAGCACCGCGTGCCGGTCGTCGCGTTCGAAGGCGCCTTCGGGCAGTCGCTCCCGAGCGTTTCCAGCCGCACGCGAATCGTGATCTTCCACGCGTCAAGCGGCCTCTTGCCCGGCGGATACTTCGGCATGCTCACACAGGGCTTCCCGCAGCTGGTGCGGGTCAATGCCGACGTGATCCGGCCCGACCCGACGCGCGGATTCTCCGAGCGCTCGCCGGTCATCTGCCAGGTGCGGATGGTGAACGAAACCCCGCTGATCCCGGACTTGCAGCGCCTCGAGCAAATGATCGCCGAGGAGACCTCGGTCATGACCGGATGACGAGCCGTCTCTGCGGGAAGATTGCGAGGGGGATTTAATCGACCCGCAGATCGCCGTATCGGCTCTGCAGCCACGCGAGGGCCGCGAGGGCGGCGGTCTCGGTGCGCAGTATCCGGGGTCCCAGCCGGAGCGGCATGAATCCCGAGACACGGAATGCCTCGAGCTCGTCGGCGTCGAACCCGCCCTCGGGGCCGACGGCGATCTCCGCCGCCGCGCCGATCGTGAGCGGCTCGCGTGTACTAGAGTCGGGCTCGAGGACGAGGCGAGGGCCGGTCGATGGCGCCTCGCCCAGGTAGTGAATCAGCTGCCGCGGTACATCGATGACGGGCAGCCGATTCCGGCCGCATTGCTCGCAGGCGCCGACCGCGATCGCGCGCCAATGCGCGGCTTTGGACTCGGCTTGGCTCGCGTCGAGGCGCACGACGCTGCGCCGGCTCAACACGGGAACGATGCGCGCGACGCCGAGCTCGGTTGCCTTTTGCACGATGAGATCCATGCGATCCGCGCGCGCGACGCATTGAACCAGGGTCGCGGCGAGCGGCGACTCGCGGTCGAGAGTCCGCGCTTCGCCCACAGCCGCCCGTACGCGCGATCCGCGCACGCTCTCGATGGTTGCCGGAAATTCGCGGCCGTCACCGGAAAACAGCACCAGGCCATCGCCGCCGCGCAGGCGCAGCACCTTGACCAGGTGAAGAGCGGCCGCGGACGGGAGCTCGACGAGGCTTCCCGGACGAAGATCGGCATCGACGTGCACTCGATTCAGTCGCACGTCGCGGGCTCGGCGTTCATATACGCCGGATTGTCGCATATGCTAGCCGCGGCCTTTCGCGGAAGGAGAACCGGTTGAACATTGACTCAAGGACCGGTGAGCTGCGCGAGGCGCGCCAGGTGCCCTCGCCGAATTTCGACTCACGGCCTGCCGGCGTCCTGCCCGATCTGATCGTCGTGCACGGCATCAGCTTGCCTCCCGGCGAGTTCGGCGGACCCTGGATCGACCGTCTGTTCACCAACGTTTTGCCCGCGGAGGCGCATCCGTACTTTGCCGAGATCGCGGGCCAGCGTGTCTCCGCGCATCTTTGCATCCGCCGCGACGGCAGCGTGACCCAATATGTGAAATTCAACGATCGGGCCTGGCATGCGGGGCAGTCGAGCTGGGAGGGCCGCTCCGCCTGCAACGATTTCTCGATCGGCGTGGAGCTCGAAGGTGCGGACACCGTGCCTTACGACCCCTTGCAATATCGGGCGCTCGCGGAGGTCGTCGCCGCGCTCTGCAGCGCGTACCCCGGGCTGTCGCCCGACCGGCTGGTCGGCCATAGCGA
>JBEKVP010000220.1:0-4934 GCA_049513935.1 Steroidobacteraceae bacterium | reverse complement strand
AATGCCCGCGGCGGAGAGCGTCTTGATCGGGCCGGCCGATACCGCGTTGACCCGGATGCCTCGCTCGCCTAAGTCCGCGGCAAGAAACCGCACGTTCGCCTCGAGGCTCGCCTTCGCGAGTCCCATCACGTTGTAGCCGGGAAGCGAGCGCATCGCACCCAGATAGCTCAGCGTTACGATTGCGCCCGCTCGCCCTTGCATGAACGGCAAAGCTGCGCGGGCGAGCGCGGTCAGGCTGTAGCTCGAGATGTCGTGCGCCACGCGAAAGCCCTCGCGCGTTGTGGCCTCGATGAAGGTGCCCGTGAGCGCCTCGCGCGGCGCGAAGGCCACCGCGTGCACCAGGATATCGAAGCCTTCCCAGTGCGACTTCAGGTACGTGAAGCCGCGCTCGATCTCCGCGTCGCTCGCGACGTCCATCGCAAACGTGATGTCGGATCCGAGAGACTTGGCCAGCGGCTCGACCCGATCGGCCATCCGCTCGATGTGTGCGAAGGCGAGGGACGCACCCTCGCGATGCATGGCTTGGGCAATGCCCCACGCGATGGACCGATCCGTCGCAAGACCCACGATGAGCGCGCGTTTTCCGTTCAGAAAGCCCATAGTCCCCTCGAACCCTTTCGTTGTATTCGCTGCCGCGGTTGCGCGGCAGCGCACCGCTAGCCCTGCTGATGAGCAGGATCGACGTACATGACCAGACGCTGCCCGGCTCTGATCTGATGACGCTTGTTGAGCCCGTTCCAGCTCTTGAGCTGGGTGACCGACACCTGGAACTGGTGCGAAATACTATAGACCGTGTCGCCCTCGCGGACGGTATACAGCGTGCGGCGGCCGCTCTTCAAGCCCTCATCCCGATAACGCCGCGCGCTCGCCTTGATGACGAGCCGCTGCCCCTTGATCAAGGGATCGCCCGCGCCGAGATTGTTGAGCCGCGCCAGCGTGCTCACCGGCATGCCATGACGCCGCGCGATGCTGTTGAGCGTCTCGCCCGCGCGCACGCGGTATACGATCTGCCGGGTGCGGCGCTCGGGTTCCGGCCGGTCGACGCGCTCCGCCGCGAGCAATACCTTGTCCGGCAAGCGGACGCTCACCGCCGGAATCTTCAAAGTGTCTCCCGCACTCACGCGGCCCGCCGGCAAGTCGTTGATCCGGGCGAGCACCGCTGGGGAGATGTCGTACTGCCGGGCGATCGATGCCAGGGTCTCGCGCTTCGCGACCACGTGCATCTCGTAGTGCATGCGGTCTTCCGGCGCGAGCGTCTTGAGCGCCGCCTCGAACGCATCCGCGTTGTCGATGGGCACGAGCATCCGATGCGGTCCGTCCGGATCGGTCGCCCAACGGCAGAATCCCGGGTTGAGCGCCGCGAGCTCATCGTAGCTCGTGCCCGCGAGCTGCGCCGCCACGGTCAACTGCAGCTGAGACTCGGTCTCGATGACCGCGAAGTAGGGCTCGTTCGGAATCGCCGCGAAGTCGAGGCCGTAGCGTTCGGGCTCGGCCATGAGCCGCTTCATGGCGAGGAGCTTCGGCACGTAGGCCCGCGTCTCGGCCGGCAGGTTCAAATGCCAGAAATCCGTCGGACGCCCGAGGGCGCGGTTGTAATCGATGGCGCGCTGCACCGCCATCTCGCCGACGTTGTAGGCGGCGATCGCGAGCAGCCAGTCGCCGTCGAATTGATCGTGCAGTGCTTGCAAATAATCGAGCGCCGCGCGCGTCGACTCGATCACGTCGCGCCGCCCGTCGTACCACCAGTCCTGTTTCAGTCCGAAACGCGAGCCCGTGCCCGGAATGAATTGCCACAGACCGGAGGCTTGGCTCACCGAATAGGCGAAGGGTTCGTAGGCGCTCTCGACCACCGGCAGGAGCGCGAACTCGAGCGGCATGCCGCGAGCCTCGACCTCGGTTACGACGTGGTACAGGTAGCGTTGCGCGCGCTGGAATACCCGTTCGAGATAATCCGGATTGTGCTGGAACCAGGCGAGCTGTTGATCGATCGCGGGCTCCTGAACCTCCTCGAACGCGAATCCGGCCCGCATCCGGTCGAACAGGTCGTCATAGTCCTCGCCGTTGTGGTGCTGCCACTCGCGCGGCATGACCAACGACGGGGTGGCCTCGCCGGTGGCGGCTTCGCTCGGGGGCATGTCGCTGGTCGGGGGGGGCGCTACGACGATGGGCTCGTGCGCCGGCGCGGTCGGTCGATGGGCGCAGGCGCTTAGGCAAAGGGCCGCGCCGGCAAGGCACAGAATTCGGAACGACAAAGAAATTCGCAACGGCAATTGAGTCACGGTTGAGCTGCCCCCGACGGTGCGCTAGCGAAATTGGTCCTTCCAGGCGCGCAGGACACCGAACACGTCGGCGGCCTCCTCGAGCGCGCGGCCGGCGCGCGCCGAAGCGGCGGCGCGCACGGCAGGCACGTCGCAGCGCAAAAACGGATTCACCCGGATCTCGAGCGACATCCGTGACGGGAGGGACGGTGTATCGCGCGCCCGCAGCTGCGCCACGCTCTCTTGGTATTCGAGCGCGGCGCGGTTCTCGGGCTCCACGGTGAGCGCGAAGCGCAGGTTGGCGGCCGTGTATTCATGCCCGCAATAGACTTTCGTCTCCTGCGGCAGTGAACGCAGTCGATTCAACGAGGCAGTCATTTGCACAGGTGTACCTTCGAACATCCGGCCGCAGCCCGCGCTGAACAGGGTATCCCCGCAAAACAGCGCACCGTGACCCCAAAACGCAATATGGCTTAAGGTATGTCCAGGAACGTGCAAAATATCGAAGCCAAGTCCCAAGTCCGGCAATTCGCAGCGCTCGCCGTCGCGCGCGGTGCGAGTCAGGACCGGAATGCGCGGATCGTCCGGGCCGATGACCGGTATGCTCGCCCGGGGCGCGCTCGCCCGATCAAGGAGCTCGCGCACCCCGCCGATGTGATCGGGATGGTGATGAGTGAGTAAAATGCCAGCCAAGGAATGTCCGCTGCGATCGAGCTCGGCTTGGACCGGGCCCGCCTCGCCCGGGTCGACGGCCACCACCGCACCCGGCCGACGGGGCGCCTCGATGAGCCAGACGTAGTTGTCGGTGAAGGCGCCGACCGGTCGTACAGCGATGGGTTGGTTTGACATTTTGCGGCGTATTTAACCTGTAACATACGAAGTTAGCTAGTTTTTTTGTAGAGTACCCCTATTGAAAGCGACGCCCGAAAATGCGGCGGCAAGCTGGTTCGAAGGCCCCTTGGGAGGCCGCGTCCTGCGCGAGGAGACAGCGCTCGCCCGGGTGGCGCTGGACGATGTGTTCGGTTTCGAACTCCTGCAGGTCGGCGCCTGGGGTCCGGCCCGCCACCTTCTGGACGGCGCGCGGACCCAGCATACGAGCCTTCTGGCCCACGACCGCGGCCCCGGCGTCACCCTCTGTGCTCCCTTGACCTCGCTGCCGTTCGCCTCCGACTCGATCGACGCGATTTTTCTGCCCCACACGCTCGAGCTGGTCGAGGACCCGTACGCGGTGCTGCGCGAGGCCGAGCGGGTGCTGTGCGCCGAGGGGTGCCTGATGATCTGCGGCTTCAATCCCTGGAGCGGATGGGGGGCCCGGCGCCTGTTCGCGCGCCTGTTTCGACGCCCGGCGTTCCCGCCTGGGACGCGGCGCGTGCTCGCCGAGCGCCGCCTGCGCGACTGGATGGCCTTGCTCGACTTCGAGGTGGCGGACGTCTATGGATACCTCGGCAACATGCCGATGGCCGGCCGCCGGCGCCTCGACGGCTCCAACGAGTATCGGACCCGCAGCGCGCTCACCGCCGGCGGCTACCTCTTGAAGGCCCGCAAGCGGGTACAGACCCTCACCTTGGTCCGGCCGAAGCGCAGGGCAATGAAGCGCGTCCTGCTGCCGGCCTCGGAGCCGACGAGCAAAGTCGGCCCATGACGGAGGTGCAGATCTATACGGACGGAGCCTGTCGCGGCAATCCGGGTCCCGGCGGCTGGGCAGCTCTGTTGGTGGCGGGCGGGCAGCGCAAAGAGGTGTCGGGGGCCGAGGCGGCGACCACCAACAACCGCATGGAGCTCAAGGCCGCCATCGAGGGCCTGTGCGCCTTGAAGCGCCGCTGCGCGGTACAGCTCTACACCGATTCGAAGTATGTCCTGCAGGGCATCACCGAATGGCTGCCCCATTGGAAGGCGCGCGGCTGGCTTACGGCGGCCCGCGAACCTGTCAAGAATCAGGATTTATGGGAGAGGCTCGATGCGGCCGCTGCGGCGCAAGATATCAAATGGCATTGGGTCAAGGGACATTCGGGCCATGATGGCAACGAATACGTGGATGCGCTCGCGAACCGCGCGATCGACCAGCTCCTGGCCGGGGGCTGAGCACTGATGCGTCAGGTCGTTCTCGATACCGAGACCACCGGTCTCGAGGTCGAGCAGCAGCACCGCATCATCGAGATCGGCTGCGTCGAGCTCGTGAACCGCCGGCTGACCGGTCGCTCGTTCCATCGCTACTTGAATCCCGAGCGCGACATCGACGAGGGCGCCCTCGAAGTGCACGGCTTGAGCCGCGAGCAACTCGCCAAGGAAGCGAGGTTTGCGGACATCCACGCGGAGTTTCTGGAATTCGTGCGCGACGCGGAGCTCATCATCCACAACGCCCCCTTCGACGTGGCGTTCTTGAACGCAGAGCTCGCGCGGATCGACGGCGTGCCCGGCATCGCCGATGTCTGCAGAATCTTGGATACCTTGCCGCTCGCGCGCCAGATGCATCCCGGGCAGCGCAACAGCCTCGACGCGCTTTGCAAGCGCTATTCGGTCGACAATTCGCATCGCGACTACCACGGCGCGCTGCTCGACGCACGGCTGCTCGCCGAGGTCTACCTGGCGATGACCGGCGGCCAGGCGACGCTCATCTTGAGCGCCGAGGCGGATCCGGTGCGCCTGCGCTCGCGGCTCGAGATGCCGAATCACGCG
>JBEKVP010000219.1:0-4940 GCA_049513935.1 Steroidobacteraceae bacterium | reverse complement strand
GCCACCGCCATCGAGGCGGCGAAGGCCGGTGCCGCCGTCGTGCACATCCACGTGCGCGATCCCGAAACGGGTGCCTTCAGCATGGAGACCAAGTACTACCGCGAAGTGGTCAAGCGCATCCGCGACTCCCAGGTCGACGTCATCGTGAATCTGACCTGCGGCATGGGCGGCTACATCGTCATCGGCGAGCACGGATTGAACGACACCCCGGCCGCGGGCAGCGATTTCGTGACTCAGGAAGAGCGCATGCGCCACGTCATCGATCTGTGCCACGAAGGCAAATACCGTCCGGACATCGCCACTCTCGATTGCGGAAGCCTGAATTTCGGCGACGGCAACCGCGCATATGTTTCCACGCCCAACTATCTGCGCCAGGGCGCCGCGATCGCGCGCGATCTCAAGGTGAAGCCCGAGCTCGAGGTGTTCGATACCGGCAACCTGTGGTTCGTGAAGCAAATGGTCAAGGAGGGCTTGCTCGACGCGCCGTCGCTGATCCAGCTCTGCATGGGTATTCCCTACGGTGTCCCCGCCGACGTCGGCCACCTGCTCGCGATGGTCAACGAGCTGCCCGAGAACTGCAACTGGGGCAGCTTCGCGATCAGCCGGATGCAGATGCCGTGGGTGGCGCAGTCGATCCTCCTCGGCGGCAACGTCCGAGTCGGGCTCGAGGACAATCTGTACTTGAGCAAGGGCGTATATGCGAGCAACGCGCAGCTCGTCGAGAAGGCGCGCACCATCATCGAGGCGATGGGTGCCCGGGTCCTCACGCCGGCCCAGGCGCGCGATCGGCTGAAGCTGCACTGACCAGCGGGCCTGTCGCGAGTATCGCCGTGTCCGAGCTTCCCGCCGCGTCCGCGCTTCCCGCCGCCCCCGCGCTTCCCGCCTATCGGGTCAAGATTCAGCCCGACTGGATCGACTACAACGGGCACCTGCGCGATGCGTATTACATCGTAGCGCTGAGCTACGCCGTCGACGACGTGATGGATCAGCTCGGGCTCGACGCCGCGTATCGCGAACGCACGCACTGCACGTTGTACACGCTCGAGCTGCACATCCACTATCTGCACGAGATCAAGAGCTCGGACGAGCTCTCGGTCGTGACCTCGGTGCTCGATTGCGACCGTAAGCGCATCCACGCCGCCTGCGATTTTCTCTGCCCGCGGATCGAGGGCCCTGCCGCCACCGCGGACCTCATGCTCCTGCACGTGCATCAGGGCGCGAAGCCGGCGAGCGCATCCTTTCCGCCCGAGGTATCGCAGCGGCTCGAGGGGCTGAAATTGACGCCCGCGGCGCTCGCCGCGCGCGGCTTGGGATCGCGCAAGATCGAGCTCAAGCGGCGGCCATGAGCGCGCCGCCGCCGGACTTTCGGCGATTGATCGCGCCGCGCAGCATCGCGCTCATCGGCGCGAGCGCGTGGACGGACGCGGTGGCGGCGGGCAACTCCGTGGTCGGCTACCAGGGGACGATCTGGCGCGTACATCCAACCCGCCCCTCGACCGCCACCACGACCTTCTACCGCTCCGTCGCCGAGCTGCCGGCAGCGCCCGACGCCGCGTTCATCGCCGTGCCGAATCACGAAGCCCCGGCGGTCGCGGGCGCGCTCGCCGCGCGCGGCGCCGGTGGATTCGTCTGCTTCACGTCGGGCTTCTCGGAGCTCGGAACCGATACCGGACGGCGGCTCACGAGCGAGTTGCTCGACAACGCGGCGGAACTGCCCTTCTTCGGCCCGAATTGCTACGGCTTCGTGAATTTCTTCGACCGCGTGGCCATGCTCCCCGACCAGGTCGTCGGCGAGCCCATCGACCGGGGCGTCGCGATGATCTGCCAGAGCGGCACCATCTCGCTCACGCTTAGCTTCAACGAGCGCTCGGTGCCGATCGGCTACCTCTTCTCGGTCGGCAATCAGACGCGCCTCGCAGTCGAGGACCTCATCGAGATTCTCTGCGACGATCCTCGCGTCACGGCGTTCGGCTTGTATCTCGAGGGAATCAAGGACACCGAGCGTTTCGCGCGCGCCGCAGACAAGGCGCGCCGCGCCGGCAAGCCCATCGCCGTCATCAAGTCGGGCCGCACGGCCGCGGCGGCACGCACGGCGCACAGCCACACCGGGGCACTGGCGGGCGCGGACAGCGTATTCGACGCATTCTGCCGGCAGGCCGGGCTCGCGCGCTGCGACACGCTCGGAGGTCTTTGCGAGACCCTCAAGCTGTTCCATACGCGCGGAGCGCTCGCCGGCCGCAGGGTGCTGATCATGGGCGCCTCCGGCGGCGACATGGCGATGACCGCGGACGTCGCGCGTTCGCTGGAGCTCGACTTTGCGCCCATTCCGGACGACAAAGCGGCTGCGCTGCGCGAGCTTTTGACCGACCGCGTCACCGTCGCGAACCCGTTCGATATCCACACCTATCTCTGGTTCGATCCGCCGGCGCTCAAACGCGTGTTCGCGACCGCCATGCACGCGGGCTATGACGCGGTGGGATTCATGCTCGACTTTCCGCCGGACGACAAAGCCGACAGCTCCTCCTTCGACGCCGCGATCGACGTGTACATCGAAGCCTCGCACGACACGCCCGCGAGCGTTGCGCTCATCTCTTCGCTCCCCGAGACGATCAGCGCGCGAGTCCGCAAGCGCTGCCTGGACGGCGGCGTCATTCCCTTGCAGGGACTGCGGGAGGCGCTCGAAGCGCTCGCGCTCGCGGGCGGCGTGGGTATCGCCTGGCGCGAGGGCCCCGGGGTCGAGCTGCGGATTCCCCCCGCCGCATCTGCGGGAACAAGCATCTACAGCCTGAGTGAATCGGAGGGCAAGGCCGCGCTGCAGGCGTTCGGCGTGTCCATCCCGCGCGGCAAGCTCGTCAATCCCGCCGAGGCCGCCGCGTATGCGCAGTCGTTGGGCTTTCCGGTCGTGATCAAAGCGGCCGGCGCCGATCTCGAGCACAAGACCGAAGTGGGCGGTGTCGCGCTTAACATCAGGAGCTGGGCCGACGCTGAGGGCGCCGCGCAGCGGTTGAGCGCCCTCTCCGAGGCGCTGCTGGTCGAAGAGATGATCACGGACGGCGTCGCGGAAGTGCTGATCGGAATGATCGTCGACCCGCAGTTCGGTCAGGTCCTGGTGCTCGGCGCGGGCGGCGTGCTCACCGAGCTGCTCGCCGACAGCATCACGCTGCTGCCTCCGTTCACGCCCGAATCGATCGCCGCGGGGCTCAGGAGCCTCAAGGTCGCGAAGCTCCTCGGCGGCTTCCGCGGCAAACCCGCGGGCGATGTGCAAGCGCTCACCGGCGCGATCTTGGGCGTCGCCCGCTACGCCGCGGCCAACTCGTCGAGAATCGAGGAAATCGACGTGAATCCAATCATCGTACGGCCGGCCGGCAAGGGCGCCGTGGCCGTCGACGCGCTCGTTCGTCTCAAAACACTCGCCTGAAGCTCAAGGGGTCCGCCATGTCCAATGGAGTCAAAACCGTCACCGATGGGAACATTCTCGAGATCACGCTCGATCGGCCGAAGGCGAACGCCATCGACCTTGCGACCAGCCGCCGGCTGAACGAGGTCTTCATCGCGTTTCGCGACGACAAGAGCTTGCGCGTCGCGATCATCACGGGCGCCGGCGAGAAGTTCTTCTCGCCCGGGTGGGATCTCAAGGCGGCCGCGGGCGGGGAGCGCTCCGACGAGGACTGGGGCGTCAGCGGCTTCGGCGGCCTCAATTACCCGAGGAATCTCAACAAGCCCATCATTTCCGCGGTCAACGGCATCGCCTGCGGCGGCGGGTTCGAGGTGGTGCTCGGCACCGACATTATCGTGATGGAAGAGCACGCCAAGTTCGCGCTGCCGGAAATCAACGTCGGTGTCCTCGCCGATGCCGGCACGATCAAGCTGCGCCGGCGCATCCCCTATCACGTGGCCGTGGAATTTCTGATGACGGGACGCTGGATGGATGCCGCGGAGGCCAAGCACTGGGGACTCGCCAATCACGTGGTGCCGAAGGGCCAGGGCTTGGCTAAGGCCCGCGAGGTCGCGCGGCAGATCGCGGACGGGCCGCCGCTGCTCTTTCCAGCTATCAAACAGCTGCTGCGTCACACGGAAATGATCCCGGAGCACCAGGCCTTCGAGCTGCATGACTCGCTCGACATCGTGCAGCAGGTGATCCGCTCCGACGACCTCAAGGAGGGGACTGAAGCGTTTACCGAGAAGCGCAAGCCGCGCTGGACCGGCAAGTAAAGCCCCTCTGGCAACCCAGGCGGTTTACGTCCATGCTGTCGCTTCACAGATGGACGTCCTGCTGGTTGAAGATAATGAAGAGGTAAGCCTGATAACCGTTGAATATCTAACGGAATTGGGCCACTCCACCGTTGCGGTTCCGGCCGCCGAATCGGCCTTGAGGCGCCTCTCGGAGCGCAATTTCGACGCCGTGCTCACCGACGTGAGCCTTCCCGGGATGTCGGGAATCGATCTCGCCAAGGAATTGGTCAAACAATACCCGAGGCTTCCGGTTGTCATCTCATCCGGCTACGGGCTCAACATGGAGTTTCTCCTGGGTCCAAGCCGGCCGAGCGTGTTTTTATTGCCCAAGCCGTATGACATGCCGGCTCTGCAAAAAACCCTGACCGAGGCGGCTGCTTTCGCCAACTCCTGACCGCCGCTCCTGACCGCCGCTCCTCACGGACCGGCCCTTCCATCCGCTCAAGCTCCGCGGGCCGCCGGCTGCTCGAGCCCGGCTTGCTCGGCGCGCAGACCGTCCTGCCCGTGCGGGACCTGACCCAGCTGCAAGCTCGCGCAAACCGGACAGCAGCTCGGCGCCGCACCAATGGTTGCGCTCAACAGGTCGGTCAATCCGTGCAGGTCGTGGTGAAACTCATCGACATCCGGCCGATGCTCCGTGACGAGTTCGACGGCCAACGCGAATGCCCTCGCAGGATCGACGCCGTCATCGCAAAACGTCTCATTGT
>JBEKVP010000218.1:0-4985 GCA_049513935.1 Steroidobacteraceae bacterium | reverse complement strand
GAAGCCAACCCGATTGCCGTAAAATGGGCGGCCGCCAGAATGGGGCTCATAGGGAACGCAATCCGCTTGCCCTTGGTCGAATTGTCGCCCGCCCACCACGAGTTGGTGTTACGCGCGATGCGGGCGGCGGGCGTTAGACTTGAGGATAGAGCGGCGTGAGGCTAGAGCGAGTTTTGGCGATGATAGCGGCGGTGTTGCTCCTGAACGGATGCTCCCGCCTATTGCACGGCTTTGCGCCGGATTGTCACAAGCCGCAGGAATACCAGCGCGCCACGCAGGCGGCACCGCTGAAGGTGCCGCCCGGATTGGATTCGCCGAATACGCAAGGGGCGCTGGTGATCCCGACGGTCGAGCTCGCCCCGCCGCCGCCCGGTCCGCATGACGCATGCCTCGATACGCCGCCGCGCTACAAGCCCGCTCCCCCGAACAAGGCGGCGAGCGGTTAGCTTGAGCTCGATTTGATCGCCCGGGCGGCCTCCGGTACCCTTGCGAGCCCGCCTTAGGATCGGCGTCTTTAAGCGGAGAGGTGGCCGAGTGGTCGAAGGCGCTCGCCTGGAAAGTGAGTAACATCCCAAAAGGTGTTCGAGGGTTCGAATCCCTCCCTCTCCGCCACTCGGTTTGAAAGTATTGATGGGCAGCTCAGTGTTCGAGTTGCAGAGAAAGGCAGGTGGGTCGGGGAGGGAGACGCCGGAAGCGAAGCGGACGGCGGTCCCGGAGCGAAGCGCAGGGACGAGCGGCCGGCAGGCCGCGAGCAATCCCTCCCTCTCCGCCACTCGGTTTGTTTCAAGTCTATGGCGGCTCGCGTTGGAACCTTCGCGGCGACTGGCCACGAACCCCGTCAGGCCCGGAAGGGAGCAGCGGTAGGGCTTTAAGTCGGGCGCCGAAGTCAAGCTGGCGCGGGTCGCCTCCATATCAGCGCTTTGCGCCTCTAACGGCTAAACTTATTGTATGAGCTACATCGCACTGGCGCGCAAATGGCGCCCCAAGCGCTTTGCGGAGATGGTGGGCCAGGAGCATGTGCTCAAGGCCCTCGCCAATTCGCTCGACAGCGGCAAAATCCATCACGCGTTCTTGTTCACCGGCACCCGCGGTGTGGGCAAGACGACCATCGCGCGCATCCTGGCGAAATCGCTCAACTGTGAGACGGGCGTGAGCTCCAACCCTTGCGGCGTGTGCGCGGCTTGCCGCGAAATCGACGAGGGCCGCTTCATCGATCTCATCGAGGTGGACGCTGCGTCGCGCACCAAAGTCGATGATACCCGCGAGCTGCTCGACAACGTCCAATACTCGCCGACTCGCGGACGCTACAAGGTGTATCTCATCGACGAGGTGCACATGTTGTCGAATCACTCCTTCAATGCGCTTCTCAAGACGCTGGAGGAGCCGCCGCCGCACGTGAAATTCCTGCTCGCAACCACGGATCCCCAGAAGCTGCCGGTCACGGTGCTGTCGCGCTGCCTGCAGTTCAGCTTGAAGCGCCTTTCATCAAACCTGATCGGCGAGCGGCTGAAGACGATTGCGGCCGCGGAAAAGCTCGAGTACGAACCTGCGGCGCTCGCGCTCATTGCGCGTTCCGCCGAGGGCAGCATGCGCGACTCCTTGAGCCTGCTCGATCAATTGATCGCATTCGGCGGCGGGGCTTTAAGCGAAGCAAACGCGCGCGCGATGCTCGGCACCATCGATCGACATCACGTGACGCGGATCGTGGAAGCCCTGGCGCGCGGGGACGGGCCCGGCCTGCTCGCGCTGGTGAAGGAGCTCGACCGCGACGCACCCGATTACGACCGCACGCTCGTCGATCTCGGCGCGTTCCTGCAGCGGCTCGCGATCGTGCAAATCGTGCCCGACGCCGCGCACGAGGACGAGGAGTTCGACGCGGACACCTTGGCGCGGCTCAGCCGAGCGATGGCGGCCGAGGACGTGCAGCTTTACTACCAGATCGCGCTCGCCGGGCGCCGCGACCTGCCCATGGCGCCCGATCCGCGGCTCGGCTTCGAGATGACCTTGTTGCGCATGCTTGCATTTCGACCCGACTCCGCGGCCGCCCGCCCGGCCTCGTCGGGCGGCCCGGCGACGCGCGAGGCGCGTCCGAGCGCCGCCCCGGCCGCATCCGCCGTCCGCGCGGCACCCCCATCCGCGGCCTACGCCGCGCCGGCATCCGCCCCCTCGGTCGCCCCGGCCTCCGCCGCTTCCGCGGCCCCGGCCTCCGCCGCCCCAGCAGGACCGGCATCCAAGGCCTCGACGCCGGCCTCCGCGCGCGCCGCGAGCCCGCCCGCGATCGATGCCGCGCAATGGCCGGCCGTGGTCGGCGCCGCGGGCTTGAGCGGCATGGCGCGGCAGATCGCGCTCAACTGCGTGCCCGCATCCTTCACCGACGGCGTACTCGTCCTCAAGCTCGATGAGAGCTCGGCCTTCAGCCGCTCGCCCGCGGTGGAGGAAAAACTGGCGCAGGGGTTGTCCAAATATCTGGCCCGCGATATTCGCGTGATTTTCGAGGTGTCGCAGTCCGACCTCGCAACGCCCGCGCGGCAACGGGCCGTCGCCGATCAGGACCGGGCGCTGCGCGCGGCAGCCGCGTTCGATGAGGATCCCGCGGTCAAAGGGCTACAGGAGCGCTTCGGCGCCGAAGTGGACGCCGCCTCCGTGAAGCCGACGAACCCCTAAGCATTGATGAGGAGCGATGAATCATGATGAAAGGCGGAATCGGAAATCTGATGCGCCAAGCGCAGCAGATGCAGGAGAACATGCAAAAGGCCCAGGCGGAGCTCGCGGCGCTCGAGGTGACCGGCGAGTCGGGCGCAGGCATGGTCAAGATCGTGCTGAATGGGCGGCATGAGGCGAAGAAGGTATCGATCGAGCCGAAACTGCTGACCGAGGACCTGGAGATGCTCGAGGACCTGGTGGTCGCCGCCGTCAACGATGCGGCGCGCAAGATCGAGGAGCGCACCAAGGAGAAATACGCGGGTCTCATGTCGGGCATGAACCTGCCGCCCGGCATGAAGCTGCCGTTCTGACCGCGCGCCGATGAAGTACACACCGACCCTCGCGCGGTTGATCGATGCCTTGCGCTGCCTGCCGGGCGTCGGACCGAAGTCAGCCCAGCGCATGGCGTTCTATCTGCTCGAGCGCGACCGCGACGGCGGGCGCGCGCTCGCGCAATCCCTGGCGGAAGCGCTGACCGCGGTGGGGCACTGCAAGCGCTGCCGCATGCTGACGGAGAGCGAGCTCTGCAGCATTTGCGCCTCACCGGGACGCGATGCCGCACAGCTCTGCGTGGTCGAGTCGCCGGCGGATGTCGTGGCGATCGAGCAGTCCGGCGGCTTTCGCGGCCGCTATTTCGTTCTCATGGGACATCTGTCGCCGCTCGACGGAGTCGGCCCGGCGGAGCTCGGACTTACGGAGTTCGAGCGCGTGCTCGGCGAGGGCGAGGTGCGCGAAGTGATACTCGCCACCAATCCGACCGTGGAAGGCGAGGCGACCGCGCACTACCTCGGAGAGCTCGCGCTGCGCCGGGGGCTCAAGGCGTCGCGCATCGCGCACGGCGTTCCGGTCGGCGGAGAGCTCGAGTACGTCGACGGCGGCACGCTGGCGCACGCGCTCGCCGGACGCACCAGCGTTTCCTGAGCGGCGCCGGACGCCCCGCCTCAAGTCGCCAATTTCTCGTACAGACGGCGCAGCCGCCGGTAGCTTTCGTAGCGGCGCGCAGCGATGCGCTCCTGGAGTACGGCGCTGCGGACCGCGCAGCCCGGCTCCTCCAGATGCCGGCAATCGTTGAAGCGGCAATCGGCGGCGCAGCGATGAATCTCGACGAAGCCGAGCTCCGCCGCGCGCAGGATGCTGGCGGGCGGAGCGAAATCCCGCACTCCCGGGGCATCGACCACCGCCGCGTCGGTTCCCGATTCCAGGCGGTAGCGGCGCGCGGTCGTCGTCGTGTGCCGCCCTTCCACCTCGCGGGTGAGCTCGGCGGTCTGCGCCGCGGCGTCCGGCACCAGGAAATTGATGAGCGAGGATTTGCCGACCCCCGACTGTCCGACCAGGAGTGTCGCGCCGGCGCCGAGCGCGCTCCGAAGCGCCGCCAGCCCGGCGCCGGTCAGCGCGGAGAGCTCCAGGCACGGGAGCTCGAGCGCCCGGTAGGTGGCGAGCTCGGACTGCAGGGACGCAAGCCCTACGTCCGATTTGTTGACGATCACGAGCGCCTCGATGTCCTTGAGCCGCGCGGCCGCCCAATAACGGTCGACCAGGAACCAGTCCGGCGCGGGCTCGGGCGCCAGCACCACTGCCAGCCGGTCGACATTCGCGGCGACGGGCTCGGCGCGTCCGCGCGCATCGATGCGCTCGATGAGATTGCGGCGCGGCTCGACCGACTCCACGGTGGCGCCGCCTTCGGGCGCCGTGCTGGCCCAGGTCACCCGGTCGCCGCACACGACGCGCTGCTTGCGTCCCTTGAGGGCGCAATGGAGGGCGATCGCGCCGGACTGCACCAGCACCCCGCGCCCGTAGCTCGCCAGCACGAAGCCGCTGCCCTGCCTGCCGTTCAATTGCGGGGCTCTGCTACCATGCGGACCGCGATAGGCGCTTTGCACCGAGACACGATGAAATCTCCCGAGAATCTAGTTTGGATCGATCTTGAGATGACGGGTCTTAAGCCCGATACCGATCTCATCATCGAGATCGCGACGATCGTAACCGACAAACACCTCAATGTGCTCGCCGAGGGCCCGGTACTCGCAGTGCATCAGAGCGCTGCCGTGCTCGAAGGCATGGACGAATGGAATCGCCGCCAGCACGGCAGCTCCGGATTGACCGAGCGGGTTCTCGCGAGTCGGATCGACACCGCCGCGGCCGAGCGCGAGACCCTCGAGTTCCTTACCGTCTGGGCCGAGCGCGGGCGCTCGCCGATGTGCGGCAACAGCATCTGCCAGGACCGGCGCTTCCTCGCGCGCCAGATGCCGGCGCTCGAGAAATTCTTCCACTACCGCAATCTC
>JBEKVP010000217.1:0-4987 GCA_049513935.1 Steroidobacteraceae bacterium | reverse complement strand
AGGGCGCCGATGCCTGCATGAAGACGATGGTGGGCATGCATCACGAGCGGCTGGATGGCTCCGGGTATCCGGGCGGATTGATAGGCGAGGGGATCCCGCTGGCGGGGCGCATCGCGGCCATCGTGGACAGCTATGATGCGATGACCTCGACGCGTCCCTATGCCAAGGGAATGTCCACCTACGATGCGGTCCGAGAGCTCAAGCGTTTGAGCGGAACCTTATTCCAGCCCGAGCTGGTGGAACTGTTCATCCAGGCCGTGGGCGTGTTTCCGACCGGCACGCTGGTGGAACTCAATTCGGGCGAAGTCGCGGTCGTGGTGACGCAGAATCGGTTTCGACGGCTGCGCCCGCAGGTCATGCTGTTGCTCGATGCGCAGAAGACGATGCGAGCGAATTTCGAGCTGATCGATCTGCAGCGCTACGGCAAGAACAACGACGCCGGCGTCATCAATATCACCACGAAGCGACCCTCGATGACCTTTGGCGCGACCGCGGAGATCACCGGTGGGAACTTCAACGACCGCGAGGCCTCGGCCTCCGTCACGGGACCGATTACTTCGATCTCCGCGGCGCGTCTGTATGTGAGCTATCAGAGGAGAGATGGTTGGCTCGATGTCGATACCGGCCCCGGCCCCAACACGAACGATCGGTCCAACGATCGTAATGCATACAACCTGCGCGGGCAGTATCTGATCACGCCCAGCAATGACATCGACTTCTTGGTCATCGGCGATTATTCGAAGCGCAACGAAGTCTGTTGCGACGCCGTAGCGACCGTTCTCGGGCCCTTTGCACCGATCGTCAACGCGCTCGCGTCGGTGCCAGCCCTGGGTGGCCAGGCGGGCGCCGTCGGTATCGCCTCCGGTGGTTATCACGCGTATTCGAATTATCCCTGGGGGCAGCAAGTTCGCGACATGGGCGTCTCGGGCCAGCTCGATTGGAATCTCGGCTTCGGGAAACTCACCTCGGTCACCGCCTGGCGCGACAATACCGTCGAGGCGGGCAACGATACCGATTACACAGCGGTCAGTCTCCTGTATGAACCCGACACCAACCTCAACCAAACCGACTTCAAGCAATTCAGTGAGGAGCTGCGCTTGGCGGGCAAGACGGGGCCCCTCGACTGGTTGGTCGGGGCGTTCTTTGCGAACGAAACCCTGAGCTCCAATCAGACCCTGTGGGCCGGGAATGACCTCGACCTGTACATAGGCGGGTTGGCATCGGCTTCCGTGGGTGCCCCGAACTTTCTGCTGATCCCCGAGCTCACCGGCAAAGCACCCGGCGAGACCTTTGTTCCGGGAGTGGCCGGCTACAGCGACGTCTTTCATCAGACCTCCAAGAGCTTCGCGTTCTTTTCGAACGAGACCTACACGATCACCGAGGGGTTGGATCTGACGGGCGGCTTTCGCTATACCCACGAGAAGAAGGACTTGACGTCGAATTACAACGACACGGATGGCGGGGCGGGGTGCGGCTCGCTGTTGAACTCACCCGGACTGCCCGCCATCGCGACCAATCCGGCACTGGCCAACGAATATCAGTTTCTGATCGGATATGGCTGTTCCGTGATATTCAATCCGTTCTTCAACAAGCAGTCCGATAGCCAATCGCTGAGCGAGGACAATCTGTCGGGTACGATCAAGTTGGCCTACCACATCAACGAGGACGTGATGACTTACCTGTCGTTTGCCGACGGCTACAAGGCGGGCGGATTCAACCTCGCGCGCGTGACGAATCCCTTCGCGGCAAACCCCCTCGCACCGGTGCTCAACACCTCATTTCCCGAGGAAACGGTCGATTCCTACGAACTGGGGATCAAGACCATGCTGTTCAATCGGACGCTGCGCCTCGATGGAGCGGTGTTCGATCAGCAATATCGCGATTTCCAGCTCAACACCTATACCGGCATCCTGTTCGTGGTCAGTTCGATCCCCCACGTGTCATCGAAAGGCGCGGAATTCAATGTCGCCTGGTCGACCCCGCTCCAGGGTTTGAGCCTCTCGGGGGGCGTGACCTATGCATTTACGAACATCACTGAATTCGGCAACGCGCTGTACTTGTTCGCGCCGAATACCGCCGATCCATATCTGCCGCGCCTGAATAATCGGCTCTCCTTCTCGCCTCTGTGGTCCGGTGTGGCGGCGGCGACGTACACGATGCCGCTCACTTCAGCGTTGACATTTCGCGCCAGCCTCAGCGAGAAGTACAGCTCCTCGTACAACACGGGATCGGATCTTGATCCGCGGAAAATCCAGGGAGCCTTTGGATTGCTGAACGGACGCATTGGGATCGGCGCGCCGGACGACAAATGGGCGGTGGAAGCGTGGGGCGCGAATCTGGCGGATAAATACTATTACCAGGTCGCATTCGATGCGCCCTACCAATACAACCAGATCGACGCCTTCCTCGGCGCTCCGCGAACTTTCGGCATCACGGCTCGCATGAAGTTTTGAAGGCGCGAGGCTCGAGGGCGCGCGGCTCGACGCCGCCCCGCCCGATGGCGCATCAAGCGATCGGCGGCCGCCGCTTCCACAGTCCGGTCGCCTGTTCGAATGCGTGCGCCATCTGCAGGACCGCAAAATCCTGCCGGTGGCGCCCGACGATCTGGATGCCGACCGGGAGCGCGCCGCTCGAGAAGCCGCAGGGCACCGAGATCGCCGGCGCGCCCGTCACGGTGATGTAGTAGCAGGAGCGCATCCAGTCGAGGTACGTGTCGAGCTCGACCTCGTTGATCCGGGTCACGTAAGGCATCTCGACATCGAAAGGCAGGACCTGCGCGACGGGCGCCACCAGGTAGTCGTAACGGCGCATGAATTCGCGCATGCGGTGAAAGAGCGCCGTGCGCTTCACCTCCGCCGCGCCCACCTCGGGACCCGAGAGCCGCGCTCCTTCCTCGATGTTCCAGATCACGGTGTCCTTCATGAGCGCGCGGTGCTTGCGCAAGAGGGCGCCGAAAGCGAGCTCGTAGTCCCACGCGCGCAGCACGCGGAAGATCTCGTCGGCGTCGTGCAGATCGGGCGTCGCGTCCTCGACGATGCAGCCGAGCTCGGCGAAGACGCGCCGCTGCGCCTCGATGGTCCGCGCGACCTCGGGCTCGACCGGCAAGCCGCCGAGATCCGGGCTCCAGGCGATGCGCGTGCCCTTGAAGTCCCGTGCGAGCGGCGCGCGAAATACCGAGCCTGGCTCCTGCAGGCAGAGCGGGGCGCGCGCGTCCGGACCCGCCATCGCCGAGAGGAGCAGCGCGACATCCGCCACGGTGCGTGCCATCGGCCCCAAGACCGGCATGTCGAACCAGGCCGAGACGCTCGGCCAATTCGGCACGCGGCCGGCGGAGGGACGCAGGCCGACCACGTTGCAGAAGCTCGCGGGATTGCGCAGGCTCCCGCCCAGGTCTGATCCGTCGGCCACGGCCACCAAGCCGGCCGCCAGGGCCGCCGCGGCGCCGCCGCTCGATCCGCCGCAGGTCTTGCCGAGATCGTAGGGATTGCGGGTGGCGCCGAATACCGCGTTGAAAGTCTGCGAGCCCGCGCCGAACTCCGGCGTGTTGGTCTTGCCGATCATGATCGCGCCCGCGTCTCTTAGCCGCTCGACCAGGATCGCATCGGCGTCCGGAACGAAATCCCGATAGATCCGCGAGCCGTACGTGGTGCGCACGCCGCGCGTCGGCACGAGATCCTTGTGGGCGACGGGAAGCCCGGCGAGCGGACCCGGTTCCTCGCCGCGCGCGAGCGCCGCATCGATGGCGCGGGCGCGCTCGCGCCCCCGCTCGGGGAGAAACGTCACGATGGCGTTGATCGCGGGATTCAGCCGCTCGATCTGCGCGATGTGTGCATCCATGACCTCGAGCGCGGAGATGCTGCGCGAGCGCATGCGATGCGCCAATTCGTGCGCCGGCAAGAAGCAGATCTCGCCGCTCATTGCTCGTTCATCAAGCGCCGATATGCGAGCAGGTGCCGCAAGGCGTCCTTCTGCTCGCCCCCGCGCTCGAGGAGCCGCGCCAGATTGAAATGCGCGTCCGCGAACCCGGGATCGAGTGCGAGCGCATGGCGGTAGGCCGACAGCGCCTCGGATTCTCGATCGAGGTCCTCGAGCAGCACGGCGAGATTGAACGACAGTAGCGGCTCGGCGCTTTCCGCGGCGCGGTACACTTTCTCCGCTTCGCGTAGACGGCCATCGAGGTGCAGGAGCCTGCCGAGATTGAGCCGAGCCTCGAGATGCCCCGCGTCGGCCGCGAGACACGCCTCGTAGGCCGCACGCGCTGCTTTGGGGTCGGTTTCCTCGAGCGCGAGCGCCTTCTCGAAATCGGTCTCCGCCCGATCGCCTGGCGTCGCGGCACCTGGCGTCGCGGTACCTGGCGTCTCGGCATCGGCGCGCCGGTCGATCACCACGAGGTCGCCGCCTTTCTCCACGACCTCGAGGTCGAGCGTGTACTGGCCGGTGTCGGACTCGCGCAGGGCCTGCCCCTCCCGCACCACGATCCGATCGCCCACCGCGACGATGGAGAGGCCGCTGAGCGGCAGTTCCCCGGGAAGCGACTCGCGGATCCGGCGCAGCGTGCGGTTGATTCGTTGCGCCGGTATTTTCGCGGCGCGCAGCGACCCCGCGGTGCGCAGAACGATCAGATCCTGGAACGAGTAGCTCAGCCGGCCGGCTTTCTTGAGCGGATGGATGTGGCCTGCACGGATGAGCGAGCGGAGCTGGGAGGCAGGAATGCCGAAGAGCCGCTCGAGGTCTTTCGCGTCGAACTCATGCATCTCATCGGCGAGCGGACTTGCGGGCGGCGGTCTTCGCGACGGCCCGCTTGGGCTCCTTGCGCTCCTTGAGGCTCACCGCCTTCGATCCGCGCGCATCGATGCTCGCGCGCAGCGCCTCCATGAGATCGATCACGTTGCTGCCGGCCGGCGCGGCCGGCGCCTCGGCGAGCGATATCTCCCGGCCCTGGACCTTCTTCTGGATGGCCGCCTCGACTCGTCCCTTGAACTCGTCG